>CAINVS010000384.1 GCA_903854205.1 uncultured Bacteroidota bacterium
AGCACACCTTCAATATTGCTCTGAAAATAATGGATATGGATCTCGTCCTTTTTAGGCTGTGCATCCACCCAACGGGTCAGATAGTCGATATAATGTTCAAAATCTGTATTGCCGTAGATTTCAGGTTCCCGCTTGCCCAAAAGATTGAGGTTGGGTCCGTTGAGGATAAGTATATTTTTCATTTACAAAAGATAAAAGTTGAACCGGAGGTCCGTGAAACGAAAGATGAACCGAGCTTTGCGAGCTCTATAAAGATAAAAGATAAAAGGGAGGAACCATGTAACTGCTAAAACATCTTTAACAGCGAATAATGGAACAGGAATTTGGGATTCTGAAATTTAAACGCTAAGAAAAAAAGGATTACACAGAATTCACTCAAAAAGAAAGAGGAAAGAATGATGAACTTTCCTCTTTAATCTTTAATCTTTTATCTGATTAAAGTTTATTAGCCTGCACAATCATCTCCGATAAATCCAGAACCATAATTGGGGCTTTTCTTTTGTCGTTTTCCGGTTTTAGTCCATCCTGAAGCATCGTGATACAGAAAGGACAGTTGGCTGCAACGATTTCAGCGCCTGTGCCGATCACCTCAGCAGCTCGCTCTTCATTGATACGCTTGTTGCCTTTTTCATCTTCTTTGAACATCTGAGCGCCACCGGCACCGCAACAGAGGCCGTTAGCCTTTGCCCTTTTCATTTCATGAAGATTAGCGTCAAGAGATTCCAAAACATCTCGGGGAGCTTCATAAACATCATTGGCACGGCCCAAGAAGCAGGAATCGTGATAGGTAATCGACTTACCTTTAAATTCTCCGCCATCCACTTTCAGTTTGCCCTCATTGATGAGTTGCTGCAGCAGTTCTGAATGATGTATAACTTCCACTTTATTGAGTCCCAAAATAGGGTATTCATTTTTGAGTATATTGTAACAATGCGGACAGGCAGTGACAATCTTTTTGACATTGTACATCTGCAGTGTCATTATGTTCTGCTGCGCAGTCATCTGGAACAGAAATTCGTTGCCTGCACGACGTGCGGGATCTCCCGTACAACGTTCTTCATTGCCCAAAATGGCGAAGTTAATGCCTACAGCATTTAGGATTTTAGTAAAGGCAACTGTTACTTTCTTGGCGCGGTCATCGAAACTGCCGGCACAGCCAACCCAAAAAAGAATATCAGGTTCTTTGCCTGCTGATACCAATTCAGACATGATTGGCGCTACCACTTTTTTATCAGACATAGTATTAAATTTTAATAATTAGTAGAGTTATCGGCACTTAAGCCTTAAGTAAATACAGTATAAACAACTTGCTGCATTAACCATCAAATATCAATTTTTTTTTTCGATTTTACAATAAAAGGAACCTGAAATGACTTTCTGTTTATCACAAAGTCATTTCAGGCAATATAAAAACGTCTAATAAGCCTTACTCCATTATGGTCAACTCATCATTTATTATTTCGGCAATCTCCTCTGCCCTATCCATCACCATATAATGTGAACCGCCTTCAATAACCTTAAAACCGGAAATGCGTTTATGCGGAAAAATATGGTCCCTTGTGCCATGAATATGCATAAAACGGGCAGGCAATTCAGTATTCTTCCAATTTACTGCTGCATGCCTTGCCCAAAGCAGCTTTTTCGCTGACCAACCTTTCAGCATCGCTCTATACAAATGATAGCCTGCTTTATCTGTCACTCTTGCGATTCTACTGATAATTGGCACCATATTGCGACTAAACCAGGTAGGAACAAAATTATAAATCGGAAATTTCCTTGCAAAGGCAAAAATTGCAGGAGATTCCTTTTTTGTTTTGATCGTTGAAATGAGTATAAGTTTACTGTTTGGGATCAGTTTTGCCAATTCACAGGCCATCATACCGCCCAATGAAAGTCCGATTATTACCGTTTTTTCATTTTCCTTTGGTTTGAGCTCTTCCAATAGTCTTTTTGCATAATCAGCCATACCCTCGCCTTTTCGAATTAGGTCATCTCTAAAATCGAGATAAACAACCTCCTCAAAAGGAAGCAGCGGTACAATTTTTTGAAAAATTCGGTAGTCGGTGCCTAATCCGGGGATAAAATATGCTGTCATGAAGATGAAAGATAAAAGATGAAAGATAAAAGTGGACCTGACTATAAATTTAAATTTCCAAAAGTCAAATATGCTGTCATGAAGATGAAAGATGAAAGATGAAAGATTGTACTTGATCTAAATTTTAACGCAAAGAACCGGAGCTCCGTGAACCGCAGGAACGTTTAACGAAACGATTTTGTACTTGATCGATATTTAAGGAAAACGCAAGGTCGCAAAGTAATTACTTCGTAATTATGCAAGATGAAAAATAAAAGATTGTACTTGATCTAAATTTTAACGCAAAGAACCGGAGCTCCGTGAACCGCAGGAACGTGTAACGAAACGATTTTGTACTTGATCGATATTTAAGGAAAACGCAAGGTCGCAAAGTAATTACTTCGTAATTATGCAAGATGAAAGATAAAAGATTGTACTTGATCTAAATTTTAACGCAAAGAACCGGAGCTCCGTGAACCGCAGGAACGTGTAACGAAACGATTTTGTACTTGATCGATATTTAAGGAAAATGCAAGGTAGCAAAGTAATTACTTCGGTCGAAACGTCTTGAACTGAATAACAGTAAAACAGAAAATTACAAATTGGCAGCTCTAAGGATAATCTGATAATCTGACTTATGAACCAATCTCGTCGCAAAGACGAGAGAGCTTCCACGAAGAGTGACAATCTGAAATCTACCCTCTACCAAGTACCCTCTACTTTGCACCTTAAAATCTGATAATCTGATAATCTGATAAAGCAAACAAACAAAACCCGAACAGACAATGTTGCCTGTTCGGGTTCAATATTTTTATTATTTGAAAAACTATCTTTCTGCCAAAGCAGCTTTGCTGTCACCTGAGATAACATCGCGGGCAAAAAGAATTTTATTTCTCCAATAAGATGATTTTGTGACATTTTCTATCATGATACCATGACGAGGGCCATTTGCATGAATAACAGTAATTCCGTCAGCAGCATTGTCGATAATAAGTCCTACGTGTGTGATAACACCGCCTTTACCGTAAGCTGAGAAATAAAGCAGATCACCAACTTTAGCAGAAGCAAGATCTACATGTCTGCCCTGTGTTGCCTGATAACGTGAGCCCGGAGAGATCATGATTCCGAACTGACGTAAGATATAAGAGGTATAACCGGAACAGTCGAAAGCATTCGGACCTTTAGCGGCATATACATATGGTCGGCCAAGATATTGTTTGGCTACACCAGTAATTTTAGCACGAATTTCAGCTCTTTTCTCGTCATTGAGTACTCCCTGATATTCAACGGGAACAGGAGGAAGCGGCTGATGTTTGTAGGAAGCGAAAGATGCATTAGGATTGGTATTGACAGTTTCTTCGCTTTTATTTCTTCTCTTGCGGGTAATACTCTTAAGACCTGTAATATCACTGTGCTCAATGTTGATTGCTTTTACACGGCTCTCCATCAGACATTGTAATTTGTCGGCAAATTTATCCATGTCGGATGCATTTGCAACAAAAGGAACATTAAAAACGTTGGTGCCTAAGGCAGCATTCACTGCCACACCGCCTAAAAACATAGATAAAACGTATGCTCCAAATACTTTAGCAATTCTTTTTTTGTTTAATGGCTTCATGCTTTTTTATATTTTTTTTATTCGCTATTGCGATATTTTTATTTCGCTACTTTTGCAAAGATATGCTTTCATTTTTAAATTTCCAAATATGAGTAAGAAATCCTGGACGCTCTTCCTCGATCGGGATGGTGTTATTAATAGTAGCAAACTCCTCGGAAATATCCAAAACCGTGCCGAGTTCCAATTTTTGTCAAAAAATTTATCCTTTTTTAAAAAATTTTCTGAGGTATTTGGAACTATAATTGTCGTAACAAATCAGCAGGGAATTGCTAAAGGACTTATTACTGTTGAAGATCTGCATGATATTCACAGTTATATGATATCTGAAATCGAAAAAGCAGGCGGGCATGTTAATAAGGTGTACTTTTGCCCTGAACATGCCTATCTGAAATCCCAATGCCGTAAACCCAATTCAGGAATGGCTTTGGAGGCGCAGACTGATTTTCCTGACATTGACTTTGCCAAATCTGTCATGGTCGGTGATTCTGATACTGACATCGAATTCGGCAAAAGACTGGGTATGACCACAGTTTGGATAGACAATGGATCTTCTTCCGACAAAAAAAGAGCAAAGATTAAATCTGATGCTGATTTTTTGTTCAATAGCCTTGAAGGATTTGCCGAAACATTAACATTAAAAGGAATTGAGTTTTTTTCAAAGACAGATATTGTTTAATTCAAAATGGCACGCGAATTGAATAAGCAATCATAATTATATCTAAAACTCCTCTTGGGATTAACTTTTTCTTAACTGCATATATTGTTGGTTTGAATTATTTTTGTTTTACTAACTTTGCAGGCCAAGTACATCATGTAACAAAAACGAAATATTATGAATTTACGCGTCGCTTTACTTTTCTTCATCTGCAGCTTTTTTTCAATGGCTGTTTGGGCTCAAAAAACCGCTCCCAAGAAAGGCTATGAAATTAAAGTAAAAATTGAAAACTACAGTTTTGACACGCTTATCCTGGGTTATCGACTGGGTTCCAAAACCTATGTTCGCGACACTACCGTTGGTACAGACGCCAAAGGTTATTTCACCTTTAAAAAGGATACTGTTCTGGAAGGCGGAGTCTATCTTGTACTCACAAAACCAAACAACAATTACTTCGAATTCCTGATTGGCAGCGACAATGAACAGCATATCACTCTGACGACAAAATTAGACGGTGCGGATATGGTTAGAAACCTTAAAGTTGAAGGCTCCAATGACAATAAGGTATTTGTTGATTATCTGCACTATCTCGGTCAGAAATCAAAAGAGAGTGAATCTGCCAACAAACGGACAATTGAACTCGACACTCTGATAAAATCCAATGCAAGTGAGGAACAGAAAAAAACATGGGGCGAGGAAAAATCAAAAAATATAGACTTCCTGCAAAATATGTCTAAAGAAGTAGAGGCCTATCAGAAAGCCATGATTGCTAAAAATCCGGACTATCTCTCTTCCAATCTTATTAAAGCTTCTCAACAACCGACTGTTCCTAAAGAAATTGAGGCTAAAGGGCAGCCTTTCCCATATTATTATTTCAAAGAACACTACTTCGACAGTTTTGACTGGAGTGATAAACGTTTGATCCGCACACCTGTAATGGAGCAAAAAATTGAGTATTATCTCGATAAATTGACTGTTCAGGCACCGGATTCCTGTATTGTCAGCTGCGATTATATTCTAGGCAAGGTGATGAAAGGCGGAAGCAAAGATGTTTATCAATTCGTAGCCGCTCACTTACTCAACAAATACGCCGGTTCAAAGGTCATTTGCATGGACAAAGTATATGTACACCTTGGTGACAAATATTATTGCGGTGCTATCAAACCGGTATGGATTGACAGTGCACAATTGGAAAAAATATGTGAAAATGTGAATGACCTCAGATACGCACTTTGCGGTCAACAGGCGCATGAGATTAACCTCTTGGATATTAAAACAAATCAGCCTGTTAGTCTTTACGGTCTGAAATCACGTTTTGTGGCTGTTTATTTTTGGGATCCTACTTGTGGCAACTGTACTAAAAATTCGCAAAAATTTGTTCCCGTTTATGAAAAATGGAAAAGCAAAGGCTTTGAAATTTATGGCATCTGCAGCCAATCTATAGACAAAGTTGATGAATGCAAAAAGAAAATTGAAGAGGTGGGTATGAAATGGATAAATACTACCGAAAAAGCCTATCCGCTTGCTGTCATCAAAAAAATGTACGACGTAAAAATGAATCCCTTCCTCTATCTGCTCGACAAGGATAAAAAAATCATGTACAAACGCATCGATCCGGATCAGGTAGATGAAATCCTTACCAGAGAATATGAAATTTTAGAAAAGGAAGCTATTGAAAAGCAGAAAAGTCAGGGTAAATAATAAAACAAGCCTGTAGGAATAGACAGATTCTTACAGGCTTTTTTAATTAAAGAAACAGCAGTAATGGACGATAAACAAAAAACATTACATTTATTGTATTTATTGGACAATGAGAATATAGATCTTGCTGTTATTTTGGCAGAAAATATGGCATTCAATTGAAGAGGTGGAATTACAAGTGCTGAAAAATTAAAACCTCGGATTTTTCCGTACAGCCTGAACTATGGGTTTTGGCACAGATTTGACCCAAGGAAACCGATGCTTTAGCTTCAGGTTATTTCCGATTTTCAAATATTGAAAATAAAATCTGACAATCTAAAACTGAGAATCCGCAAAACTACCCTCTACCAAGTACCCGCTACCAGCTGTCTAAAACACCGCCCTTATCTGCGCCCTGCCCACATGCACCACCGGCGCAATCCCTGTTTTACGGCCCTCATAACCGATATTTAACTGAATGTTTTTGGACAATGTGCGGTCAAAACTAAGCGTCCAAAGAAAATTCTGACCATTCTGAAGTCCTTCTGTCATAGCAAACTGCACAGCTGTGTTATTTAGTCCGCCGAATTTCAGATTGACCCAGGAAAATGAGGTCTTAATGGAAGTGTTGGACTTCCCACTTTTTGAATATTTTGCATCTACTGTAATATCATGACTTTTGGCTGTTTCCAAAGCGCCCAGACTATTGCGGCTGTCTTTATATTTATATTGCAAAGAAGTCCTAAACATTGTTTTTTGCATATAAATCAGCTGCGGCTTCAGTTCCAAAAATTGCAGGGCATAGTCCCGGTCCGGAAAAAACTGAGAACGGTTTTCATTAAAACCATAAGTTCCGCTGAATTGGGTTCTAAAAAATTCTCCTAATTTCACAGAAGGCTGAATTGAATAATCACTCCTGCTGCGGCTGTCAAATCCGATATTCAATAAGGTTTTGGTTCTGACATCAGACTGTTGCAGTTCCATCCTGAATTTCGTTTCAGTCCTATTAATATAAATAACATTGCGAATCGTAGAACCAATCGAAAGCAAAGAAGTATCGGCCACATTCAGTTCAAATGGATTAAAAGCCAGCACATCGGCCGAAGCAAGTGTTTTTCGTTCAATTTTAAATAAACTGCG
>CAINVS010000385.1 GCA_903854205.1 uncultured Bacteroidota bacterium
AAAACAATCTTAACTATCGCAATACCACTAGCATATATACATGATAATTAGGCCGAATAATGGTAATTATATGGCCTTAGATATTATATTTAGTGTGGATTCCGGGTTTCGGATTCTCAGTGAGTAGTTGCAGAGAGCAATTTGATCTTTATATTCATAGATTGGCTCTATGAACTTTGATTCAAAATGATAGGACTCTTGATTCGCCTATCATTAGTATATAAATCAAAACTTAGATTGCGTGAAAGTTATCACGCAGCATCCGGGAAGTATTTTGGAAACGCTTTACCCTAAAATTTAAAGTGTTTGAAATGACTAAACCTATGAATTTATAAAATATTAGATGCCTTTTTTCAACTTCTTCGTCATATAGCTTACTTTATTTGTGGATTAATAACAAAAATCCAAGGCAATCTTGTTGGTTTATATTTTGGCAAGCTTGATTAAAAGTTGGTTTAACGGCTATTTTTTAACAGCACCATCCACACTCCAGACAACCCCATAAAACCCAAAACGCCCCAAAGCACCGGATTCAATCCCCAAATGATATAAATAGATAAGGGAATCCCGACGAATCTCAACAGTTCCGACCAAATCGCCCAAGACCTGCGATCCAGCAAAGCACCAATATTAGCGGCAGTCCAAAGTATCATTCCCGCAAGCAGCAGTGAATGCTGTATTTCCAATTTTCCTACCATCATAAGAAAACCGGTAGCACCCATAAGCATGGTTGTAAACTGAACAAGGCTATACCAAAGCAATACTTTTGGAATAGAAACATTGTATTTTTGCTGCGTTTCACGGTCGCAGGGAGGGACAGTCTGCTGTCCGCCCAATTCCTGCGGCAGCCAGCCCGGACGGTCCACCCAAAGTCGTACTTTATCGACAAAGCGGGGGATGCGGGCACTTTCTTTTACGAGATCGGAATAATAGTCGAAATTAGCCCAGATTGGATTCCAACTGCCGAGCGATTTAGTGACACCGTAAACTACCGGTGCACGCTCGGGCTCAAAAGTGCCGAAAAGGCGATCGAAAATGATGAGGGTGCCTCCGTGATTTTTATCAATATACTCGGGATTTCTCCCATGGTGTACTCTGTGATGCGAAGGTGTATTGAAAATATATTCAAACCAAAAAGGCAATTTGTCTATCGCCTCTGTATGAATCCAAAACTGATAAAGTGTCTGAAAGGTATTGATAATGGCAAAGGGAATGGGATCGAAACCCACTATGGCCAGAGGCAGATAGAATACTGCTGAGAAAAACCCCTGAAAGGCCGACTGACGCAATGCTACCGATAGATTGTACTCCTCGCTCTGATGGTGTACAACATGCGCTCCCCAAAAGGTATTGATCTCATGCGAATAGCGGTGAAACCAGTAATAAAGCATATCGATGAGCACAAAAAGCAGGATATATATTCCCCAGTTATTGGGCATATCGAATAATCGGGCATTCTGATAGAGAAACAGATAGAGGCCCAGTCCAAATAGTTTGAAAATGGCCCCCGACACCTGTTGGGTTATCCCACAACTGATGTTGGCAATTGCATCGCTGAAACGATAAAATTTGCGCTGCATCCAAAGACCGGCAAGCAGCTCAATACCTATAAGGATAAAGAACACCGGAATGGCGTAGAGCATGATGGTTTCTGCGTTCATATTTGATGTGCGGATATTTATTGATGTGCGGATGTGGTGATCCCGTCTTGAGTCAGGACAAGTTGTGCGGATGTGCGGATTTTATCTGAATCATTATTGATGTACGGATGTAAGGATTATACCCTATCATTATTTAAGTAATTGCTTATTAACATATTACACAATAAACAGCATAACAGTTCCTATTTAGATCAACTCACCGACATCTAAATTTCAACTATTTTTCATTTTATTTTTAACTGTAGAAATAATTTTGGTCAGTACTCTAGATACTGAATTTACTTCGTTTAAAATTTGCTCATTTGTAGGATAACTGTTTGAATTATTGCACAACCTCAGCCAATAAGCTGTTTCTCTGGCTTCTTTGGCTGCAATTTTCAGTTTATGTATAAAATCGGCGCTACTTTGGCAGTCTTGTGCTTCGTTTACATTTGCACCTATCGAGGTTCCTGAACGAAACAACTGATTGGCTACATTAAACCCAAATCCGTCATTAGAAATTCTATTCCAAGCCTAAATAGCTTTGAAACTAAGCACTTACTCGTTTTTTGGGCTTTAAAATAGGAGTAACTATTTCTTCACCCCAAAAAACTCCGTGAGCACTTATTTTCTGTGCCCTTTAGTCTTTCATAACGAACTCTAATGACGGATCTGGGTTTACTTTCTGAACGTCTCTAATTCTTCACAATATACAATAATGTTCAATGCAAGTTTTTCGGATAATTCGACTATTAGGTTGGGTTTTGAATCAGACATAAAATTTGGGTTCATGGGAAAAATTTATTTCAACCACAAATATAAATGCCTGATTAGCTGAATGCAAGTCCTTGAATCAAAATTTGACTGACAACCAAAATATTGCCTAAAAAATTTGTATCTCTACATCCCAATAAATTTATTTCGCACATCCGCACATCCGCACATCCGCACATCCGCACATCCGCACATCCGCACATCCGCAGATCATTTATTTATCTTAAATCCAACAGAAATTTCAAGAATCAAATTATTCACCTTTTGTTGTGTTGATGGGATCATTATTCCATTTGAATCATAAAATTGAGTTGGTAATCCGGCAGGTATAAAGACCTGTCTGCCGATATCGGGATTGATATTGGCTTCTACAAAAAAGGCCCAGGGGCTTTTGCCCAAATTCCATTCAAAACCGCCGCCAAACCAGATACCGTAGGTAAAACGGTTGACTCCTGTAGTAGTTGAGATTCCAACCAATTGATATGTAAGGGTATAGTCGAGTGTAATACCTATACCATAAAAGGCCAGACTTTTTTCCTGAATTTTGAAAGCGCCTTTACCTAATAATCCCAAAGAAATATTGTGAAAAAGATTAGAGGGTGTTTTAATTCTTGGAACTCCCGGAGAAGGAAGATAAAACACATTTCGGAACGTAGATCCTTTGCGGTGATAACCTAAGGAAGCCAAAAAACTGCTTCGCTGAGAAATACTTCCTTTCGCTTTCCAACTGCCCATCACCTCTACAAAGGCATCTCCGTGATAGGAAAATAGGGCATTCCGTTGAAATCCGTTCCAAGTTTGTGTGGCAATTGTCGGGCCACCCTTGAAACCGAAGGCAAAACCGCCGCTTCCGATTGCACTGCTATAGTAGCTGCTATCCTCCTGTGCTGAAGCAGAAATGCTCAAAAAAAATATAAAGACTATGCCCGATAATAAATTGCGTATCATCTTTTATGATTGATGAAGTTATAAACAGAGTTGCTAAGATAATGAAATTGCGAAAATGCTAATCTATTTGCATGCAATTATTGTATCATATATAATGTGATCACTCCTTATTAGCCTTCAGTCTGCTGCCCAAATAAGCTGCAATAATTGTGAGCAGAACGGCCATATAGCCCACATAAGGATAACCTGAAATGGCTTTTATTTCCGGATTGTCTGTAGCAATTTCGGTTATAATGGATCCGCTGATTATGGCGGCCATCCCTGCAGCAAATTGCTGCATCGCCGTATTAATACTGACAAAACCTGCCCGATAGCGGGTTTCTGCGCTGGAAACGACCATCGTGAGCGATGGTATAATTCGTCCGCTTATAAAAATAAAGAAGAGCGTAGTGACAACTAATGCCGTTGGAATGCCCACTTCAGGAAGATGGGTTACTAAAAGCAGCGGTACAATTGAAATTCCTGCAAAAACAAGAAAGATTTTTTTGTGTCCAAATTTATCAGCTATACGGCCAATAATGGGGCCTGTGACCAGGGTGGCTAAACCTCCGCAGAGATAGATATAAACAAGATCCATCTGTGAAAAACCTATATTGCCCACCATGTATGGGCTGATATAGGGTATCAGCATAAATTGTCCCAAAACCATTGAAAGGCTCATCCCCAAAGCACTGAGTTGATTTTTGCTTCGCAACACGCGTAAAATCACTTCAAAAGGACCGGTTTTTAAGGCATTGGAGTCCGTTTTGTATTCCTGTTTCTTAATACTTGGAACAAATGCGTACAAGCCAAACCAGATCGGCAGTGTAACAATGACAAGCATTAAAAATGGCCAGTTCCAATCTCCTACAGAGGCCATGTAAATTCCGAATGGCACTCCAAATGCTGCTGCTGCCGAAAAGGCGCCCATCACAAGTCCCATTGCGCCGGCTCTTTTCTCGAGCGGAAAGGTATCTCCAACAGATGACAGAATGAGCGCATTGAGCATACCGCCAAAAACTCCTGTCAGCATACGGGCAGCCATAAGCAATTCGTAGGAATTGGATAATCCGCAGGCCAGTGTTCCCAATATAAAGCCTGTATATACTACCAAAAGTGATAATCGGCGGGGCATTCTGTCGATAAAAAAGGCCGAAATCAGCACCGCTATACCAGCACTGATTGTATAAGATGCAACGAGATAACCAAACTGTTGGGCACTGATGTCAAAGCTGCGCATAAGCAGCGGCCCAAGTGGCATCAAAACCATAAAATCAATAATATGTGTAAATTTAGCACCTGCCAATGAAGCGAGGAGCAAACTTTCCTGTCTGGAATAGCGCATCAAAAGGAGTTTGTCAACAATAAAAACAAAAAGAAGTCATTAGCAGCATCCATTTAAACAAAAGCTTTGTAATATGTTTTTTAAAAAAAATTGATTTTCTTTTTTGAATGCTGCAAATATGGTTAATTTTAAGCATTCTCCGATAATTTTTATCCTGAACTTGCAGGAATCGTACTAAAAGATTTTATAACAATCAAACAATCTATAATAATCATGAAAGGAATTATCTTGGCCGGCGGTTCGGGCACCAGGTTATACCCCCTGACCATAGCAGTCAGCAAGCAGCTGATGCCGGTATATGACAAGCCAATGATATACTATCCATTATCTACGCTTATGTCTGCAGGAATAAGGGAAATTCTTATCATCTCAACACCATATGACCTACCCAATTTCAAAAAACTCTTGGGAGACGGGTCAGATATTGGCTGTAAATTCAGCTATATTGAACAGCCTAATCCCGAAGGAATTGCACAGGCTTTCATCTTGGGAGAGGATTTCATTGGAGATGATAAGGTAGCACTTATTTTAGGTGATAATATTTTTTATGGAAGCAAATTGGATGAACAATTACTTCAAGCTTCGCAAAATGCTGACGGAGGTGTTATTTTTGCTTATCCGGTATCTGACCCTGAACGTTATGGCGTTGTGGAGTTCGATGCAGCAGGAAATGCTATTTCAATAGAAGAAAAACCTCAAAGACCAAAATCAAACTATGCTGTTCCGGGTATTTATTTCTACGATAATTCTGTGGTAGAAATTTCAAAAAATCTTAAGCCCAGTCCAAGAGGTGAATTGGAAATAACTGATGTTAATTTGGAATATCTGAAAAGAAAAAATCTAAAAGTAATGAACATGGGTCGCGGCGTAGCATGGCTCGACACAGGTACTATAGCCTCACTTATGCAGGCTGCCCAGTTTATAGAGGTTATTGAACTCCGTCAGGGTCTAAAAATTGGATGTATTGAAGAAATTGCCTACCAAATGCGCTTCATCGATGCTGCACAATTAGAATATTTGGGTGAGAAATATAAGAAAAGCGGCTATGGTGAATATTTGCTGAGATTACTCAAAATGGGCTTTTAATTCTAAAGACGGCTGCTTTGTTAAAATAAATTTTCTGTTTTTGCCGAAAATCATTTTTAAATTCTACAAAATGCCTATTTTTACTCATCGAACAAATGAAAATACTTATTAAATAATTAAACTCTCATAAAGACTTCAATGGATATCTTAAAGCAGAAGTTTGCCGAAAAAGCGGCAGCTCTATTCCAGGAAAATAAAGAATTGCTCAAAAACCACGGGCATGTTAAACTTTGCGATGTAACAATCGATCAGGCATTTAAAGGTATGCGCGACATCAAATGCATGATTTGGGAAACATCTGAATTGGATGCCAACGATGGTATCCGTTTCCGCGGTTATTCCATCAATCAATTGAGAGCTCAGCTTCCAAGAGTACCAAATGGCAGAGAACCAATGCCTGAAGGTCTGTTTTGGCTGATGTTGACCGGTGATATTCCTACTAATGAAGAAGCATATTGGCTTTCCGATCAGTGGAAACAACGCGCTGAAGTACCTAAGCATGTTTTTGATATGTTAGAGTCTTTACCCAAAAATACTCATCCAATGACTCAGTTCAGTATGGCTATTTTGGCAATGCAGAATGATTCTATCTTTGCTAAAAAATATGACGAAGGTATGGGCAAGGATGAATATTGGGATGCTTATTATGAGGACAGTATGAACCTCATTGCCAAGTTGCCTAGAATTGCTGCTTATATATATCGCCGTTCTTTCCACGACAGTAAACATATTGCTCCGGATCCAAACCTCGATTGGGGTGGAAACTATGCACATATGCTTGGCAATTCCGATGATCCGATGTTCAAAACTTTGATGCGTCTATATTTGACAATTCATGCAGATCACGAGGGCGGAAATGCTTCAGCACACGCCGCTCACCTTGTAGGATCTACTCTGAGCGATCCATATTACAGCCTTTCCGGGGGCATTAATGCATTAGCCGGCCCGCTTCACGGTTTGGCTAATCAGGAAGTTATTAAATGGATTTTGGATATGATCGAAGAGTTGGGTACCAATACGCCAACTAACGATGAACTGTCTGATTTTATTCACAGAACTTTGGAAGAAGGAAAAGTAATTCCCGGTTATGGTCATGCTGTATTGCGTCAACCTGATCCACGTTATATCGCACAACGCCATTTTGCTGAAGAATATATCAAAGAAGATCCGATCGTTAATATCGTTTGGAGACTCTTTACAATCGTTCCACCAATTCTTCAGGATTTGGGCAAAGTTAAAAACCCTTGGCCAAATGTAGATGCACACTCAGGTGCATTACTGATGCACTACGGCATGAACGAATTCAGCTACTATACAGTATTGTTTGGTGTGTCACGTGCTTTGGGTGTTCTGGCTGCAGGTATTTGGTCTCGTGCATTGGGTATGCCGCTTGAGCGTCCTAAGTCAATGACATCTAAAGCTGTTAAAAAATTCATTGAAGATCTGCAGGCCGCTAATGCTTTAAAACAAAGCAATCTTTAACATTATTAAAGATATATCATAAAAGCCCCATCAATAAGATTGGGGCTTTTTTATTTTCAAATAGCGTTATTGCTAAAAAAAGAATACTTATTTTACGACAAAACCCAATTTTATCAGATCATCCCAAAATGCCGGGTAGGATTTAGCCACCACCTCCTTGTTTTCCATTTTTAAATTTCCAAATATAAGCGTCAGTGGGGCAAATGCCATTGCCATGCGGTGGTCATTATAAGTACTTACAGTATGCAGTGTTTTAGTGTCCAAATTTTTATCGATGCCTTTAATTATTTCAAGACTATTTTCAGATGCGACAACTTGGGTATTAAATTTTTCTAATTCTGTTTTTAATGCAGATATCCTGTCTGTTTCCTTAAAAAGCAGTGTTTTCAATCCTGTTAATTTTGATGGAATATCCAGTGCAGCTACAATTACGGCAAGGGTTTGCGCCAAATCGGGGCAATTGGTAAAATCATAATCGAATCGTTCCGGAATAATGGTCTTTTCTTTTTTAATTTCGATTTCACCATTATCATCAAATATGGTCTCAATACCAAAAGGCCTCATAATTTTGCTGATAATAGAGTCTCCTTGAAGGGAGTAAACCTGTAGTGTTTTCAATTTCAGGTTTACCGGTCCGTCAAAAAGAGCAGCAATAGCATAAAAATAGGAAGCTGCTGACCAGTCGGATTCCACCGATATTTTTTTATTTATATATTTTCCGGGCGCAATCGTCAGTTGGTTCAACTGTTTATTAATATCTGCACCAAATTCAGACATCAGGGCAAGTGTCATGTCAATATAAGGCTCAGAAACAGGTTCCCCCTCAATATTGAGCTGAAGTCCTTTTTCAAGATAGGGTGCAATTAGCAAAAGCGCCGAAATATACTGACTGCTTATGTCGGAAGGAATTGTCAGTTCCGGTCTTTTTATATGATGAAATTCGGGGGTATTTATGGAAAGCGGAGGGTA
>CAINVS010000386.1 GCA_903854205.1 uncultured Bacteroidota bacterium
GTTCGTGTCCTTTTGGGCTAAGTACACTTCCCCGAAACGTTGGTAAAGGTCTTCTGTCAGGACGCCCGTTTGTTCGGCTTGTTGCAGGGATTGGAGGGCCGATTTGAAATCCCCCATTTGCTGGTTTAATTTTGAAATGCCTATTAAGGTGGTCGTATAGCCGTTGAGGCTTCGTTGTTTTATATTTTGATCCTCCTTATTGGGTAATGTTATTAATTGTTTATATAGTGTAATTGCAATATTGAAATGTTTAAGTGATTTATCAAGCGCGCCTTTTCGTAAAAAAAGGTCTCCTAAATGTTTGTTAGATAACGCGGTACTACGTTTTTTTTCTTTTTCATCTTTGAAGGATTGCTGGATTTCAAGGCCTTTTAGAAAGCACCCTTCCGCTGCTTCATAATCGCCTTCACTCCTGGCAAGTACGCCTAAATATAGATTTGTCATAGCTAAATTAATAGCATTTCTTTCATTTTGCAATGCGTTTTTCGAAATCTCAATTTCAAGTTGAAGATACATTTCTTTTGCAAAAGCCCAGTTGCCTGTACTATAGTAGTAGTCTGCTTTTTCTAATTTATTTTCAAGTTTGTAAGACTGCCAGGAGTCTAGTTCAAAATCAGACTTATGAATTAATAAGAATGTATCAATGGCAGCGATATCCTGACAATATTCCGCGAATCGTTGATAATTTTGAGCATATCGGACTTTGTATCCCAACATGTAATATGCTTCTAGCCAATTTTTTTGATCAACGCTAATGCGTAGACAAGCATCTAAATGCTGATTTATTGCTTCAAAATTACGATCCTGGTCTAACTTAGGAATAACTTTAGTAAAAACAGAATCAATATAAGCATCTTCATCAAAATCCCCAAATTGCAAAAACGAAACAACAATGATGGATGCAAGTACCCAAAAATAAAATATCTGTAAAGCCTTTTTTTTCATTGGAAGGGCGTGGTTTAACTAAATTAATGCGAATCATCAAACAAAGAGGCTGTCTCAAAAGATGCTTCTTCTGAGACAGCCTCTTTGCCGAGCTTAATTAATGCTATTGTATGGCCACATTTAGACCAGACTTGCCAAATTGACCGCCCAACTTGCTATCTATCGTTAACTGCACATTCGTATTTACACTGTTTTCAGGAAGATTTAAAGTAATTTTTGTAAACCCACCCATATTAACCTGGCTTGCGGAACCAGCCAAACTACTTGCAATTTCCTGACCATTTGCGTTTAGTATTAGTACATCCACTGGTTTTTTACTATAGAGAATCAAGGGTTCTCTCTGTCTTATCCTTAACTTCCATTCGCAGTTGCCACTGCAAGGCCCAGGCGGTGGAGGTGGCGGTGGAACACGCGGTCCTGGGCCGACAGTACCGCCACCATCAAAGCCTGCCAAAGAATTAAAGGAATTACCCCAATATTGTTTTGCGCTACGAATTTGATTTTTCAATAATTTGGCCTTTTCATTTACTTCCTGCAAACTTTTGCTCAATGCTGGTAAATTGGTTTTGGGTACTACAATTTGCTTTGAAATCAAGTCTACCTTGTTTTGAAAATCCAATTCAGCGATGGAGTCCTGGTTTTCTAAGGAAAATAAAAATATCTGCTCAGCATAAAGATATTGCTCAGCAGACCGTTTTCCTGGAACCAGCAAAGGCGCAATGAAATAATAAAGCGCCGCGCCAATCAACATAAAGACGAGGGCTTGAATGATGTTTTTCATGATATTGGTGGTTTAGTTATAGTGAAAATTCAAACGGAGGGCACCATTTAATTAGCACAATTGTATTCCAATA
>CAINVS010000387.1 GCA_903854205.1 uncultured Bacteroidota bacterium
AAATGGAAAAGGTCAGATTTTTTTGCACAAAAATAGGATTGGCATGTTTAATACATACCAATCCTATGATTATGTGAAAATCTTTTAAAGTCTTAAGTGTTATAACATTATTTCTCTTTAGGAGAACATAAGTAAAAAGCATTAAATTTTAATAATTTAGATATGAGTCCCCTCGTGTTGTAGGCTAGTGACTCCAATGAGTCTTGAAATTATTAACGATGTTATAAACAATACAGTTCAAATAATTTGATTTTTTTGATAAATTATGAATATTGTTTTTCATTAGTTGGAAATAAAAAAATCTCAGTTTTATCAAAATGCCAACATGTAATCTGAAAATTGTATTTTTGTATTTCTGCTAATAAGCTAAAGTATAAAAATGAAAAGCTGTTATTATTATCTAAAAATCATTACTAAACTTATTTTGGTTTTCGATACGATTTTATAATAAATATACCATCCAAATTATAAGACTTAACATGTTTCTCCGATGGATGTGCCGCAAAGATGATAAAGCTGTAGACTTCGGAATTTGGCAAAAAATCCATACAAAACAGCTGCTCATTCCTCTTGACGTTCACGTAGAACGAGTCGCAAGAAGAATGGGGCTGCTCTGTCGCGAACAGAGCGACTGGCAAGCGGTCTTGGAACTCACTCAAAACCTTAGACAGTTCGATAAAAATGATCCTGTAAAATACGATTTTGCACTTTTTGGGCTGGGCGTTTTAGAAATCGATTTTGATCCATTAACAAAATAAAAAACACGCTATAAATATACATGGAAGATAACGTACTGCCCGAAAAATTGCGCCTGACCCGACAGATATTCTGGTTTTTTATCTGCTGGTTTGGCGGTTCTATTTTCGGAATGCTCTTCATGCAGACTATAGCCAGCGGACTTGGCATAGGCGATTTTCAATATCTGATCGAAAAAATAAAAGCCGGGGAGTTCCTTGAACATATTAATAGTGTCAAGGTTGTTTCCATGGCAGGGCATTTTGCTGCCTATACCCTATCATCCCTAAGTTTTGCCTACCTCATTCACAAATCTGCATTTCCAAAATATCTTATTTTGGACAAATCGCCCGGCATCTTGAGCATTCCACTCATTATCATTGCAATGGCAGCTGTTTACCCGCTAGCTTTATGGGTCGCCTATTTGAATATTAATATGCTGCCGCAGCATTTGGTAGCGGAAGATACGCTGCAGTTTGAACAAAAACTCATGCTGATGAACTCTGTAGGAGATTTAGTGTTTAACCTCCTATTGCTTGGCCTGATTGCCGGTGTAGGCGAGGAACTCCTGTTCAGAGGGATTTTGCAGCGATTTATAGCACAATACAGCAAAAACTTGCACATTGCAGTTTGGGGCACGGCCATACTTTTCAGTATGATTCATTTCCAACCGGAGGGATTCATTCCCCGTTTTCTTTTGGGTACACTGTTGGGTTATCTCAGTGTATGGACCGGAAGTCTTTGGGCCTCAATTCTAGGCCATGTTAGCTTCAACAGTATTCAGGTATTGCTTTTTTACTTTTTGGCCGATGCCGACAAGTTGGGGTCAATTTACCAAAAACCTGATTTTTCTATCGGTTTCACTATCTTATTAACAGGAATCTCTATATTTGTGTGTTTTGTAATTTGGAAAACAAACAGAAAAAGGGCCTTGAAGCCCTTAGAATATAGTGTGATAAGCTGAGTAATCAGCTGAAAAAACAAAAGGAATTGAAAACAAGAATTATTACTGCCCTGATTTTTGGGGTAATTATGATAGGTGCTACGATGCTCATGCCTGAGACATCGGCCGTATTATATGTTATTGTCGGATTGCTTTGTGTTTGGGAATTTAGCGGACTCGTGCTGGCTAAAGACAGTAAACCCTTTTACAATAATTTTCGCAGAATATTTGCTGTAGCAATCGCCGTCATTCCTTCACTTTTGGTGTTGGATGCAATGCTGTCGCCCAACCCAATTGCCAGAAGCGGTTATGTACAGTGGTTTTTTCCCATGGTATTTATACCCTTTATTTTTGAATTGAGCGCCGGAAGTTCAAAACCTTTTGAAAACATTGGTTTTACTTATGCAGGCATTATCTATATAGGTGTACCTTCGGCATTGCTTACCGCCATTTCACTTCAGGATTCAACTGGCCGTTTTATTATCATGGCAGTCATGCTGCTTATTTGGGCGAATGATGTTTTTGCTTATTTTATCGG
Organism: uncultured Bacteroidota bacterium; assembly: GCA_903854205.1. Taxonomy (GTDB): domain Bacteria; phylum Bacteroidota; class Bacteroidia; order Chitinophagales; family Saprospiraceae; genus Saprospira. The sequence continues at coordinate 2,217 of CAINVS010000387.1, forward strand.
CAAATTCATGGGCAAACATAAAATTTTCCCGAGCATTTCTCCAAACAAGACTTGGGAAGGTACTATCGGCGGATTTATTTCAGCCATCCTTTGGGGTGTAGTTTCCTATTTTATTTGGGGTGTTATCGGTTATGAAATATGGCATTGGATGGTTTTGGGTGCCGTATGCTCGGTATTTGGCATTATCGGAGATTTAGTAGCCTCCAAACTGAAGCGCAGTCTGAATATCAAAGATACCGGTACTATTCTGCCCGGACATGGCGGTTTACTCGACCGTTTTGATGCATTTATTTTTGCAACGCCTTTTGTTGTTTTTACGATATGTTATGTGTTTATGGATTCCAGATTTCAAATTTGGTAATTTTTTACAGTTCTCAACTAAACTAGCCTAGTTTCTGGCTCTCATTACCGGCTCCTTAAATCTATTTATACTTATGACTACTTTTATCGACTCTAAAAAAGCAGAAGAACTGGTTGATATTATACTATGGATCAACAACCGAGGCTGGTCACCGGCTACCAGTACCAATTATTCCTTTAAAAACAGCCGTTCACCACTAAGCATCACCATTTCACAATCGGGGATAGACAAGTCCCTTTTTGGCACCCAACATCTGATGCTTATCGATGCCAATGGCATTCCAATGGCTGGATTTACCAATTTAAAATCATCTGCCGAAACTTTTCTGCATACTGTTCTCTATCAGGAAAATCCTGAAGTAGAGGTTATTCTGCATACTCATTCTGTTTTTAGCACTATTATGTCTCAGCGCTTTTTGGAAGAAGGTCAGCTACTGCTGGAAAACTACGAAGTGCTGAAAGGCTTGGGCCAGATCAAAACACATGATGCATCTGTCACTATTCCTATTTTTCCAAATACCCAGGACATTGCTGCCCTTAGTGAGGATTTCCGAAAATTATACCGTCAAAACCCCGATATGCAGGGCTATCTCATTGCCGGGCACGGACTTTACACCTGGGGTAATAGTTTTGCTGTAGCAAAAAGACAATTGGAAGTCTTTGAATTTTTATTGGAATGCGAATACAGAAAGTTAAATTGGTAGTTTGGGCAAATAATCAGATTTGAGATTATTATCTATTTTATACCGCGATTTCCTTCAGCTCAATTGGTTGCTTATTCATTAAAGATAAGCTTGAGGGGATAGCAACAAATTAAACCAAATGGAAAAAGGTCTTTAGATCTTTTAACCCAATCAAAAAAACCCTGTCTTCAGCAAGAGAAAACAGGGTTTATATATTTCATCAAAAAAAATCAAAATAAGTTATCTGTAAAACTAGGGTTTGAAATTCTGCATCAGTTCCACCAAAAATTTCACAGAATCAATACCCATGGCATTGTACATAGAAGCACGGAAACCACCTACAGAACGGTGTCCCGCCAATCCGTCAACTCCATTAGCCTTACAGTAAGCCAGGAAAGCTGCTTCATTTTCGGGACTGTCGGCCAGGAAAGTAGCATTCATCCAGGAACGGTCTTCTTTGGCAGTTGTGCCTTTAAAAATAGGATTGCGGTCAACTTCGGCATAAAGCATTTCGGCTTTTTCCTTGTTTCGGCGTTCCATAGCTGCCAATCCTCCCATTGCCTTGATCCAGCGCAGCGTAAGCATTGACACATAGATTGGGTACACCGGAGGCGTATTGTACATGGAATCGTTTTTTACATGTACGCGGTAGTCCAACATAGTCGGAATATGGCGTTTTACAGTTCCTAATATGGATTTGCGGACTACGACCAGCGTTACCCCTGCAGGACCCATATTTTTCTGGGCACCGGCATAGATGAAGTCAAATTTATTGCCATCCACAGGACGGCTGAAGATATCGGAAGACATATCGGCCACCAACAGCGTTCCTTCCGGAACCTCAGGAATATGGTGAAACTGTGTGCCGTAAACTGTGTTATTGGTTGTATAGTGCAGGTATTTTGTGCCTGGAGCCACTTTGTAATCTTTTGGAATAAAGGTATAGTTTGATTCTTTTGAAGAGCCCACTACATCTACTTTTCCGTAGAAAACTGCCTGTTCGATTGCCTTATCGGCCCAAACACCGGTGTTGAGATAGGCAGCTGTTTCATCGTCATTCAAAAGATTCATCGGAACGGTCAGAAACTGCGTACTTGCACCTCCCGAGAGGAACAGTACTTCATATTCATCACCAACGCCCAATAATTCTTTTACCAAAGCTTCTGCTTCATCCACTACTGCGATGATGTCTTTGCCGCGATGCGATACTTCCAGAATGGAAAGTCCGCGGTGATTAAAATCAAGGACTGCCTGGGCAGCTTCTTCAAGGACTGTTTTGGGCAAAATTGCCGGTCCGGCAGAAAAATTATGTATTTTCATGTGTTTATTTCTAGAAGGTAATTGGTAGAAGGTACTTGGTACTGCGTACAGAGCACCTGATTAAATAATTAACTCTTCTCAAAGGTAAAATGTTTTGACTTAGTTGCAAAATGTTTTGACTTAGGGTATCTTCCGAATTCCATATTTTTTAATCAATTCCATATTTTTTCTTTCAATTTCTGAAAGGAAGGCCTCTACATTTTCCATTACAGCGAAATAGCCCAGTTCTTTGAAATATTTTGCTGTTTTTTTGTTGCGAAACCTGTAACCGTAGGCTGCCAAAATCTCTTGGGACATTAGTTTCCGTTCTTTTTTTGATATTGCCGCCAAATCCGATTTCTGAAGCAATCTCTTTGAGGTCTGACTGTATTTCTGTTTAACATTGCCCATTTTCAGGTAAAAATGAGGATCTTTTGATTTTTCCTGCTCGTTAAAGGTCCAAACTCCGCAGGAATTGGGCTTTCCCGACTTGGTCTTTTCAAATTCGCTGAGGTCAAACTTTTCCTGAGACTGAAGGCTGTCCAACACTGCTGTATAGCTTTCATAGCCGCAGTTCGGTCCGCAGGATTCTCCGATTCCCTTTCCCATCCAGGTTCTGTCAACAAAACCTATCAGTTCGGTGTTCTCTACATTCCAATGGCCAAATTTCACAAAAGGGCGATATTCGCAGCCGTCATTGCATTCTGCCAAAAAAGTACTGTCGCTAAAAAAATAATAGTCAAAGCCCCCGTTGGCACAGTGTGAGAGCACATATACGGTCGACCCGACTTTTTGGGCCTTTGCCTGAAAAGTAATTATTAAAGCAAGAATTAAAAAGCGATAATTGTAGTGCATCCTAGTGTTTTGGTTCATATTTTTTAATCATAGCAATATTTTTTTGTTCCAATTCAGAAAGGAAGGCATCTACGTTTTCCATTTTTGCTTTATATCCAACCTGTTTGGAAAAATAAATCTCCATATCCTTTGTTTTAAAAATATACCCATATCGGGCATAGATTTCATTGCGCATAATTTTCAGGTCACTCGGCATCATACCTTTAAAATCGGAGGTACTTAGCGGTCGTTGAGAACTCTGCGGAAAGCGGCCCAAAAACTCAGTTTTCAACATGGCATGCGGATCTGATTTTTTCAGTTCATGTTTTTTGACTTTAAAACAATTGGGCGATTTATATTCCTCTTCAAAAAGTTGCAGGGGTATTTCTCCTTTTTTGCTGATCTGACTAAACAGAGCATTGTACAAGTTGTATTCACAGTTGATATCACATTCTTTAATCGGGTTGCCCACTCCTTTGCCTTTCCACTCCTTGGTCAGTGTATAATGAACTTCTTTTCCGCTTACTGTCCATTTGCCCTGACGGATATAAGGTTTCGCATCGCAACCCACACATTTTGCCAATACGGTACTGTCTTCAAAAAAATAATAGTCAAAATCTTCTCCGCTGTAACAGTCTGAGGAGGTATAGGCTTTTCCGGCGATGTTTTGCGCCTGTATTTGTACTGAGCCTGTGATTAAAAGGAGTAGAAGTAAGGTGTTTTTCATGTTTTTCATGCTTTGTGAGGATAGGACTTACTAATATTTTATGCAATATAAATAAAAAAGCCCCACATTGCTGCGAGGGCTAAATATATTTATCTGAAAACATTTCTATTACAAATCAAACTTAATACCCTGTGCTAATGGCACTTTTGAACCATAGTTGATGGTATTGGTCTGACGGCGCATATAAACTTTCCAAGCATCGGAACCCGATTCACGGCCACCGCCTGTTTCTTTCTCACCACCGAAGGCACCGCCGATCTCAGCACCGGAAGTACCGATGTTGACATTGGCAATACCGCAGTCTGAGCCCGCTGTGGAAAGATAAAGTTCTGCTTCGCGGATAGAATCGGTCATAATAGCAGAAGAAAGACCCTGCGGTACTTCGTTCTGTATATCAATTGCCTCTTCAATTTCGTTGTATTTCATCAGATAGAGGATAGGGGCGAAAGTCTCGTGTTTAACGATATCGTACTGTGCATCCACCTCGATGATACATGGTTTTACATAGCAACCGCTCTCGTAGCCTTCGCCGCTGAGTACACCGCCCTCTACCACTACGCGGCCACCGGCTTTTTTAGCTTCAGAAATAGCATGCAGATATTGATCAACTGCCATTTTATCGATTAGTGGACCAACATGATTGTGCTGATCCAAAGGATTTCCGATACGCAGCTGTTTGTAGGCATTCACCAACAGATCTTTGAGTTTGTCATAAATGCTGTTGTGAATAATCAGTCGGCGGGTGGTTGTACAACGCTGACCGGCAGTACCGACTGCACCAAAAACGGTTGCAGTAAGCGTCACTTTCATATCGGCATTAGCTGTAACGATGATGGCGTTGTTTCCGCCCAATTCGAGCAGTGAACGGCCAAAACGTCCTGCCACTGTCTGTCCCACGATGCGGCCCATACGGGTAGACCCTGTTGCTGAAACCAATGGAACTCTGGCATCATTGGTCATCCATTCGCCAACCTTGTAATCTCCCGTGATAATGCAGGAAATACCTTCAGGTAAATCATTGGCTTCCAATACTTCTTTCAGAATATTTTGACAGGCAATGGCGCAGAGTGGTGCTTTTTCACTGGCTTTCCAGATACAAACATCTCCACAAACCCAAGCCAGAGCTGAATTCCACGACCAAACTGCTACCGGAAAATTAAAGGCAGAAATAATGCCCACGATTCCAAGCGGATGGTATTGCTCATACATGCGGTGATCAGGACGTTCCGAGTGCATCGTAAGGCCATAAAGCTGACGGGAAAGACCTACTGCAAAGTCGCAGATATCGATCATTTCCTGTACTTCACCCCAACCTTCCTGCAGACTTTTGCCCATTTCATAAGAAACAAGGCGGCCAAGGGCATCTTTGTATTTTCTGAGTGCCTCACCATACTGACGGACGATTTCTCCGCGTTTTGGTGCCGGCATTTTACGCCAGGTTTTGAAAGCCTCTTCGGCTTTGGCCATGATATGATCGTACTCTTCTTTAGTTGTGCTAGTCACCTTGCCGATGAGGGCGCCATCTACCGGAGAGTATGAAGCAATGATGTTTTCATGGCTTTTACCGAAGCTCTCACGGCCGCTGCTGCTGCCTTCGTTGATGTCTTTCAGACCCAAAGTTTTGAGCACTCCGGTCATGTCGATTTTTTCTAAGGTTTGCATATTTTATGTAGTTGGTTTAATTATTATTATGTAAAGATAGCTAAAATTAAAACACAATGCCGAGAGAAGAATTACATTATTAGTTTAAAAACTAAATTGCTTTTAAATTGACACTAAAAAATCCCTGTTCTTTAGCCGGAACAGGGATTTTCTTTTTGGTAGTTTAGTCTACCGTTATTTTAAACTGGTACTCATCTTCTACCGAGCCTCTGAACATATTTTTTATCGTGAGGGTTGTAGTTCCTTTCTCTTTACCTGTAAAAATAAGCCTTAAGCTTGCTTCGTCTCCCCCCGGGAGGCCAGTATTAGCTGGATTTTTATAGGTTATGACCTTATCTTTCAGTTCCAACACCTTGTTGTTTTCAACACTGTATTCGCTACCAATACCTACTGAGCCATGCTCAACATAGCTGTAACTAATATTTTGTCCCACCTTGATAGTATAATCTGAGCTCCTCAAAGGATTTATCGAAATAGTATCCATAATATTCACAGTAGTTTTAGGATTTTTAGATTTTTTTCCCTTTTTAGGCTTTTTGCTATGTTCAGTTTTTTCAGGATTTTTTTGCGCAAAACCTGAATTTTGAACTAACACTAACAATAAAATAAGCATAAAAAAGGTCTTTGGAAAAATACCAAAGTTAATAATTGTTGGCATGGAATTGTTGATTTGAAAAACGAAAGAAATTTTTAATAACATACTTTTTAACTTACACACTTAGAGGGGTAGTATCTATTTAAAAGGGCAAATTATTAAAATCTACATTCCCTCCGCTGATAATAATTCCTACCCTTTTTCCGGCAAAACGTTCTTTTTGTTGTAATAATGCTGCAAAAGGTACTGCACAAGAGGGTTCAATAACAATTTTCTGTTTTTCCCATAACAGCTTCATCGCAGCAATAATTTCAGCTTCAGAAACTGTAATAATATCGTTCATTGCGGTTTGCAAAATACCAAATGTTTTTTCGCGAATCGTAGTGCGCAGGCCATCTGCAATAGTATTGGTAGTTTTGTTTTCAATAATAGTACCAGCCCGCAAAGAGAGATACGCATCATTGACCTCTTCAGGCTCTGTTCCAATAGCTAACCCATCGGGCAGAAAATATCTTACCGCCAAGGATGTTCCGCTCATTAGCCCTCCTCCACCTATAGGAGCCATGATAATATCCAAATCCCCGACCTGCTCGATGAGTTCCATTGCAGCAGTTGCCTGCCCTGCGATGACATTAAAATCGTTGTAAGGATGTATAAAATAAGCACCGGTTTCCGCAACAATTCGCTCCAAAGTAGCTTCGCGATCGGCTGTAGTTGGTTTGCAATCAATAACTTTTGCCCCGTAGCTCAGTGTAGCTTCCTTTTTTACGGCAGGAGCATTATCGGGCATGACAATATAGGCCGGAATGCCCAGAATTTGTGCGATTTTTGCTACTGCTTGCGCATGATTTCCTGAAGAATGTGTTGCTAAGCCATTTTTTAGCTCTGCCTCGCTTAGCGAAAGGGCTGCAGCTGTTGCACCACGCATTTTGAAAGCACCAATATTCTGGAAATTTTCACATTTAAAAAAAACTTGGCAGCCGCTTTTTTTATCAATATCGGGATGCGATAAAACCGATGTTTGAATAATGTAGGGCTTAATAGCTTCGTGAACAACCTTTAGTTCTGATGCAGTAGGTGGAGCTTGAAATTTTGATAACATTTATTTTCCAAATTTTGTGAAGATAATAAATCGAGATAATTTATTTGGATTGCTTTGCACTCAGTATATTTTTGAAAATTTTAACGTAAATAAGGAAGTTCTACTCTGAAATTACTTTAGTCAGAGGTCGAACCCAGAGAAGGACGTTCAGTATAGCTGAAGATTAACACTATTATAACTTTATATTCAGTTAAGTAGCTCTCGTCTTTTATGACGAGACCGCTTCAGCTGCGTTTTCTGCCTTTTCAGTATAAAAAATCCAATCATTGGAAGCATATCACTAATTATGAACAGCTGCTTATTCCCAATCTTTGATATCTATACTATTCATATATTTCATTTTTGTTTAGTATATTAATGTAGCTTTTTTAAAAAGTCAATCTTTAATATACAAAACTACCTAAAAATTTAACAAATGATATTAGTTTCCTAACTTAGAGTTTCCAAAGCCAAATTAACGCTAAATTTTCATGAAAACATTTTCATTATTACCTTCAAATACGGATATAAAAGCAGAAGTAGGCGACGAATTTACTTATACTTTCAACGAACATGTATCGGTAGGTTTTACGGCCGAATTCGATATTGAGGACGAAAATGTGCTCCGCCACAAAGGCACGAACACAAACTACGAGACGCCTGAAAGAATGGTAGAACCGGGCATCACCGGAGCAGATTCGGCACAGACTACTTTCTACTTTGAAACCAAATCGAAGGGTACCACATTACTAATTATCAGAAATCTATTTAGAATGGATATTGAATCGGAATATCGATTCAGAATTACTGTTCTCTAAAAAATCTTTCTTATGAAAAATTCTTACACAGGTCGCGAACAATATTACGGCGACTACCTGGCTTTGGACAAAATTTTGGATGCTCAATTTCCCGAAAGCGATGCTAAGGGCGTAGAAGCGCATGATGAAATGCTCTTCATCATCATCCATCAGGCTTATGAACTTTGGTTCAAGCAAATCAGCCATGACATGGTCTCGATCATTGATATTTTTAAGAACGATACCATCAATGACAACTCGGAAGCAATGCAGGTGGTTACACACCGCTTGGGACGCGTTGTAGAAATTTGGAAACTGCTGGTTGCTCAAGTCGATATTTTGGACACAATGACACCAATGGACTTCCTCGATTTCCGCGAACTGCTCACGCCTGCCTCCGGATTCCAGAGTTATCAGTTTCGATTGTTGGAAACCAAGCTCGGGCTAAAAATGGAACATCGTTATGAACAAAAATATTACCAAAAACAACTCAGAGAAGAACATATACACGGTATTGAAGATTCTGAAAAAGAACCTTCTTTCTTTGAATTGCTGGATGCCTGGCTCAGTCGCATGCCTTTTTGGGATGAGCAAAAATATTGGTCCGATTTTAAAGTACCTGAAGTTGCCAAAGCAGGGCTTCATCCATTCTGGGCTACCTATCGACATACTTTTCATGCCGGACTGCAAGGCAGCGAAGTGGAAGAAATCAGCATGAATGCCTTCGACGAAATGTTCTTCACTTCAGCAGAACGCCCTGTAAGACTGAGCGCAGAAGCCAGCCAAGCTGCACTTTTCATCAATCTCTACAGAGAATATCCTATGCTGCAGCAGCCTTACAGACTCTTGAGTCTGGTTTTGGAACTGGATCAGCTCATGGCAACCTGGCGATATAAACATATCATCATGGTGCGCCGCATGATCGGCATGCGTGCCGGAACAGGCGGATCTTCCGGAGCAAAATACCTGCAGGGTGCGATGGAAAAACATCAAATTTTTGCCGAAATTGCCGGACTGGCCACCTACCTCATGCCAAGAACGAAGCTGCCAAAATTGACAGCTGCTTTGGCAAAGGATCTCTCTTTTCATATCTAATAAGAATAGTTTTTTTAGATTCACATTAAAATGATATTCAGTCGATACAGATTGAATATCATTTTTTTTATCTCTTAAACTGAAATAATCTCAATTAAGGGGTTAACAGCAAGACTGTTTTATGAAAATGCCACTTTTTTGGAATGGATTCCGAAAAAGTTGCCAATTATTCGGAATGGATTCCGAAAAAGTTGTACTTTTGTATAAAATTACATTTATGATAACGCGCTTATTGGATCAAACCATACACAAAAGAATAGGACAGGGAAAGGCAATTATTATTATGGGACCAAGGCAGGTTGGAAAAACAACTTTGCTCAAAAATCTGAAATATGATGCCGATGAAGTTTTATGGCTGAATGGCGATGAAACAGATGTTCAACAACTGTTTTCTGAAATGTCTGCCTCCCGACTCTCTGCGATATTGGGTAAAAAAAAGATATTAATAATTGACGAAGCACAAAGAATCGAAAATATTGGACTTAGAATAAAATTAGTAACAGATACCCTTAAAGATATACAGGTTTTTGCATCGGGAAGTTCTTCCTTTGAATTGGCAAATAAAATAAAGGAGCCGCTTACAGGGAGAAAATGGGAATTCAATATGTACCCGGTTTCTTTTGCTGAAATGGTAAATCATCATGGGTTACTGGAAGAAAAAAGATTAATGCCGCATCGGCTTGTTTACGGTTATTATCCTGAAATCGTTACAAATCCCGGCGATGAAAAAGACCGATTGAAATTAATATCGGAGAGCTACCTTTACAAGGATATTTTAAGTTGGGAAAACATACAAAAGCCTGATAAACTGAATAAATTGTTGCAGGCTTTGGCATTTCAGGTAGGTTCTTTGGTTTCTTATCACGAGCTTGGTCAACTATGCGGAATAGATTCAAAGACTGTTGAAAAGTATATTTCCTTATTGGAAAAGTCTTTTATCATTTTCAAATTGAACAGTTTCAGCAGAAATCTGCGCAATGAACTGAACAGCAGTAAAAAAATATATTTTTATGATAATGGCATCCGCAATGCCGTCATTGCCAATTTTAATCAGATTGAAAATCGTACCGATATCGGTCCACTTTGGGAGAATTTTCTAATGTCGGAACGGATGAAATATAATTCCTATCGGCAAATTTGGAATAATTCTTATTTCTGGAGAACGAAGGAACAACAGGAAATTGATTATCTGGAAGAAGAAAACGGCCAAATAAAAGTATTTGAATTCAAATGGAATGCGAACAAAAAAACAAAAATACCTACTGCTTTTGCCAATGCCTATCCCAATGCTGAATTCGCAGTAATCAACAAAGATAATTTTGAAACTTTTCTCTATGATTTTTAAAATACAAAAGCCCGAGGTCTCCCCCGGGCTTTTGCTTTATATCTCACATCTCGATTCTCAAATCTTAATTTAAGCCAATCCCAATCTCTTCAGATAGCTCTGCCAGCCAATCTGACGGTATTCGGCAGCTTTTGCACCGGGATTTTCTGCTTTGTAGATACCGCGACCAACGATCATGATGTCGATACCGCGTTCTTCAAAAGCTTCCTGCGGCGTGTTGTACACCTGACCGTGTGCATCGCCTGTTTCGCTGAGGCTGATACCCGGCGTGAGCATCATGAGACCCGCATCGCGCGGACGTTTGTTCTGTCCAACGATACCCACAACCACATCCTGATGCTTTTGGGCAATTTCAAGAGCGCTTTTGGTATAATCGCGGGAAGTGAGCGTATCTTCTGTCGACATCTGAGCCACAACGATCAGTCCTGTGTTGTTCAACTTGCCGGTAGAGCGAAGTGCATCGATACTCGAAGAGCCTGCCACTACGTGAACCGTCACAAGGTCAGCCCAATCGGCAATGTTCAAGGGCGGAGAAGTAAACTGCTGCATCGCAATATGACCGATATCGGCAAATTTGCGATCTTCAAACAGTAAAAAATTATGTTTTTTGGACAGATTTTTAAGCAGGACAATAAGGTCTGCATCAAAATCGCCAACAGTATCAATATGTGTTTTCAGGGCACAGATATAAGGTCCTACCTGATCGGCCAGTTTCAACAGTTCTACTTTTGAATTTACATCGGCAGAAACGCAGAGATTGGTCTGTTTGCTTTCCATAATATCCACCAAACGCTTTGTGATATTATTCACGGCATTCACTTTGATGGTAGAATAGCTCAGTTTGGGAACAGCAGTGCGCTGCAGACGAAGTTTGTCATAACCGATCTGATTGTATCGGATAAATTCCAGGGTGCGGTCATGTGCATCTTTGTCCAGCTTGTTGTGCTTGTAGAGCACTTCCAGAATTTCTTCGATGGTATAAACGCTTCTCGCCTGATATCCGCCTTTTTCGAGGGTGGCAACACCGCCCTGCATACGGTCAACAATGGCAATCACATGTTCCACCACCAGTCCGGCTTCTTCCACCGCTTCCAGGGTTTCAATCATACTGATACCGCTGCTGATAACGTCGTCGATGACTACGCATTTTTGGCCCTGATGGAAAATGCCCTCCACCAATTTTTTTGTTCCGTGCTCCTTAGCCTCTTTTCTTTTGATGACCATGGGCTTGCCATGCATCATCGACATCGTGGAGCTGAGGGACAATGCCGCATAAGGCACACCGCAAAGATGGTCAAATTCCAAATCTTCAATCAGTTTCCAAAGCTGCTCGCTGATATCCCTCAAGGTGTCGGGATAGGCAATAATGCGGCGAAAATCGAGATAGAATGGCGAAGACAATCCGCTTTTCAGGGTAAATTGGCCAAACTGCAGTACGCCCAGTTCAAAAAGTTTAAGGACGAGTTGTTCTTTATCCATAAGGTTATGTGTGACAGGTATTCAATATGTTTTGCGCTGCAAAGCTAACATTAAGTAAGGGAAAGAGAAAAGAGGAAAGCGGAAAGTTGAAAGAAAAATTAATTGTAACTTTTTATGGATATGATATTATGCTAATAATCACGCATTGAAAACCAAATAAAAACAAAACTGAAACCATGAAAAAAATACTCACTTTCGCAATTTTATCGCTGATGCTTTCGGCAGCCTGCTCTAGTCCTTCAGATACAGTAGAAAAAAATCATCAGATCATTATTACAGATGAAAAAACAGATCAGGAGTCTGTACTTTTACCCGGTCAGACAAAAACAAAAACTGCATATCTTAATCATCAGGGACAGGAAACGCAAAAATCCGATATCGAAACAGGGAGGGCTCAAAAAATCAATTTCGATGCTTTTAAGCCTGAGATTCAGCAATTCAGCATAGATCCTAAAATTGAAAGCGTGCTGAAGACTGCATCGGGCACAAAATTTATTATCCCGACCTACAGTTTTCCAGGCAAAGAGCCGGTACAAATAAATATCCGTGAATATTTCGGCAAAACAGCTGCCTATACACAGGGCCTTACCACACTAACTACAGCCGGTGAAATACTGGAATCTGCTGGAATGTTTCATATAGAAGCTTTTGCCGCGGGAAAAAAGATTGACCTGCGCCCGGGTGCCGAAATCATTCTGGAGACTGCACAAAAAGTGGATGAAGCAATGGGAATTTACTATGGAAAAACAGCTGCCGACGGAAATGTCTATTGGGAATTTGACCCGCTGGGTACTACTCCTGCTCCAGTTGCAGTAATGGTTATGGGGTCATTAAAAAAGTCGGCAGGACAGACTTTCAGCGATCAGTACAAATTTGATAAGGCAGCAATGATTGCCCTCATCGGCAAGCAATGGAAAACTTCGGCTTCATTTGATCGCGACGGAAATATCATTGGATATTCAAATTGTTCCGAAAAAACAATTACTCCATCAGATATGGCCTGCAGCGCATTTTTTGAACTGCTTCCGACAATGCGTAAGGAACTTTTTGCCGGAAATACTCAACATTGGGCAGTCGACTTCACATTTACCTGTATGACCCACGAGCAGTTTGTGGCCGAGCAAAATGCATTAACTGCCAACTCAGAACTTTATAAGGCTGTTGCTAATTTCAAACCTGCGGGTGACGGTAGAAAATACTTCACTATCATCAGTTTGGGAAATATTAATATTGATAAAAAAATCCCGATACCTGATTTTAAAGCCAAAGAAGATGTACTGGTAAAGGTAGAAAACGGCGTGGAAGAAATAAAACTGCTTTTCAGCGAAAAAAATACAGTTATCAGCCCTCAGCGCAAAGAACAGTACTATGTTTTTAAAAATATTCCTGTAGGAACCGAGATCAATGTGGTAAGTACCTATGCAAAAGGCAATAAAGTTTATTATGCCGGAGAAAAAATGCCATTGAGAAAAGGGAATGCACCAATTTTACTCAGTTACAGCGCCTGTGAAGCAGGTGAATTGGGGGCAAAATTGGCAGAGCTCTGTAACTAATAAGGTTTTAGCATGGCCCCATCCAGGTCAAATAAAACCAATTTCATTCAAATGATTTGTTTTTATTATTTGCAATTGTAATTTACACGGGTTATATTTGTAGTAACAATAACCCCAATTACCTAAGGCAAAACAGTATGATAAAATCATCAAAGAGAATCTGGAAGAGATTTTTCTCCCTTTAACAAAAAAATTACTTAATCTTAAATTTGAACACGCAGAAGATATTCCTGGTGAGCTGCATATTACGCTTGAAACTCTGCCTGATTTTTTGAAAAGAATAAAAAATCAGAAGCCCGAAATTGATTATATCCTACATATAGAATTTCAATCAACTGATGATAACACTATGGTTGAACGTATGTTGCTATATTATTCCATGCTCTTTAAGAAGTATAGAATCCCTATTTTTCAGCAGGTTTTTTACCTTGGCAATGGAAACTCTTCTATGGTTACTGAAATTATTCATGATAACATCAATTTTAGGTACAATATTCTTGATTTTAGCACGATTCCCTATACAAGTTTTTTAAAATCCGATAAACCCGAAGAGATGATCTTGGCAATTCTTGGAAACTTTCAAGAAAAGCCACCTAAAGAAGTCGCTGAGTTGATCCTGCAAAGTATTAACGAATTGGAAATAAGGAACGAAATAAAACTCAGAACTGTTAAACAGTTGGAAGTATTATCAGGATTGCGTAACTTGCAATCATTAATTGTTGATTTAATACCAAAAATTATGGCACTAAATTATGATATCAGAAAAGATTTGCGTTTACAGCAAGGTTTAGAACAAGGCTTAGAACAAGGCTTAGAACAAGGTTTGGAACAAGGCTTAGAACAAGGTTTGGAACAAGGCGAAAAGAAAGGTAAAAAAAAGAACAGAGATAAAATGATTTTGGCTTTGCTGAAAAAAGGAAAACTCAGTCGCGAAGAAATTGCTGAAGTTGCTGAAGTTAGCGTG
>CAINVS010000388.1 GCA_903854205.1 uncultured Bacteroidota bacterium
TGGCAGACAGTTTTCGTCTCCGAAATCGCCAACTTCTTGTAGCAGCAAAACGTAATGGGCAATTAAAGAAAAACAGAAACCGGGTAATGTTCAATGAAGTGTGTCAATAATTGAAAAAATATTGACTATACCTGAGTTTTGTTCCCCGCCTTGCGACCAGCCATCAACAATACAGCGAACGCAGTTTGCAAGAAATTTTCACTCGTGCCAAAATGAAAGCCATGATCAATCTAGACGCCACTGTACATACTTTGCGCCATTCATTCGCTAAGCATTTGCTGGAAAAAGGGGTTGATTTGCGCTACATTCAGGAACTACTCGGCCACGAAAAGCAGTAAGGCAACCGAAATTTATACCCATATAACCCATAAATGCTGGAATCGGATCAAAAGTCCGATTGATGATATTAAAATTTAGTTACCCGCTTGCTTGCATGATTGGGTTCTTGTTTTTACCTTACTGGTCAAATATCTCATACTATGTATAAGTCTAAAAATAAGGACTTAATAGTAGCCAAACGAAGTAGAGAATGGGTGCTTACTAAGCGGAAATATGCCCACTTTTTGGTGAATAAGTAAAATAGGATGTGTGGTAATGCTTAAGTTGAGCGCTACTGTAAAAAAAAAAGACAATGAGAACATTGACCTACATTTTAATTCTACTACAGCTTTTGGGGTGTACTCAAAACGATAGGCAGCCAGACATACAAAACGAACAAAATCAAGAGTTTGCAGTTCCAGATGACCAATCATCATATGAGTTTCATTATGACAAGTTCATAGTAAGTTATCAAGGGAAGACCCAAGCCCAAAATTATTCTGGCACAATTGTACTTATGGACAAAGAGGTACAAATATTAAGAGGAAATAAAGGGGAAAAATTCTTTATCAAAAACTTTAAAAGGGAGAGCAACAAGTTAATCCTAAAAACGGTCAACACTGTAGGTGACAATGTCACATTCACAATCTTCACCCTTAATGGAGAGACAAAAGTAGAAACAGAACTTGAAGGTGTAATTATGAAATTCAGCCTTACAAAAGGCAAGTTTTCAGAAATTAAACTTTACACCAACACAGACACTGGCAACCAAGGTGATAAGGCCCCAAGAACAACCACCAAAGAGACAAATGAGAACTGTAAATGCGAAAAAGTTAATCGGGATGATGGCACGCTCGTAACACAATGTATTTCCCTTCCTGTTGGTAAAGATAATACAACAGAAGTAGGACTGGCAATGGCTTCAAATGGACAAGAAAACTTCATAACTCTTACCGTTCGATTTAAAGGTGCTGCAAATAATGTAAGTGGCGACTTATCCATACGACTTGAGAATAATAACTTAATGACTTTTGAGCTTGTCAATGAGCAACTTACATACATTGGAAGTAGTCAGGTCGCACAGGGTATTTTCCTTGCAACAGACACAGGCATTAACAATCTCGAAAAATCTGACATCCAGACTCTTTCATTTAAATTAAATGATGGACTGTTGTACACTTATCAAGCAACGACAAACAAAAATCTTCTAAAAAAACAGACAAATTGTTTATAAATAATAAAATAACTATAAGAATTTTCATTGCAATTAATTTTGTCAATAAAGAAGGAGACTTAAATTGAAATAAGTCGGAAGGGAGTGTTTGGTTTCTTTTTGCAATAAGGTGCAATTTTTGGATACAATTTGTTACTCTAAAAGAGATTAATCATGAAACAGTTTAGTAAATATTTTTTGCACTTGTTTTGGTTTCTTCTTGTTTGCATTTCATCCTCTGCACAAACAAACCCTAACCACGTTAGGATAAATGGATATTATAGAAGTGACGGAACATATGTAAAGCCTTATTTCAGGACTGCTCCAAATCAAACTAATCGGGATAATTTCTCGACAAGAGGAAATGTAAACCCATATTCTAGCAAACCTGGTTGGATTGAACCTGACAGTAAGTATAATACACTTTATCATTCCAGTTACAACTATTCTCCAAGACCATACGAAGTATCCACAAGTCAACTTTCTCCCATTGTTCAATACAAGGATAGGATATACGTTGAGGATGAAAACGGCAACTATTCATGTTACTTAAAGGAATTTGACCAAAGAACTTTCAGTATTTTCAATATGAATGATGAATTAATTTTATACCTCGTTATCAATCACCGAGGAGATTATCGGATTTTCGATCCTAATGGGATTTACATTAAAACTATATTTCTAAAAGAATGATTATGAAACCTATCTTTTACAACTTAATTTTATTGCTTTTTTCCTTCAATTATGCATACTGCCAGTCAGTTTATGAAAATCCATTGGGGTTCAAAGTAAAATTTGATAACACCTGGAAAAGACTGCCGAAAGAAGTTCTTCAACAAAAGATGAAAAATGCAAAGGAGTATTTAGAATACAGAAAAGATATTCACTATGAAGCATGTTTTCAAAAAATTGGAAATGCAGATATGGATTATCCTTATATCTTGTTTAAAAACTTTTACGCAACTACTTCTGATGTAGAAGAACTTAAAAAATTGAAATATTTTTTTTCTAACAAAGAGGGATTAGATATGGAAATTACGGAAATTGAGAATGGAAAAATCGATATTGATTTAGAAATTGGAAAGAGTTATTTTGATAAAGATAACAGATTGCTAATTGTTACTTACAACATGGGAATAAGTACTAAAGGTAACCTTGTTGGTTTAATGGGTTTTTATGTCGGTAAAAATGGAAGTCTTCAAATTTGCTGTTATTCTTACAAAGACGAATTCAAATACGATCAAAAGGAATTTCTAAATATTATATATTCTATTGAAGACACAGGAATGAAGTCAAGTATGAAAGATTATTTGACAAATCATGACAAATCTGTAAGCTATTACAATGAAGGAAAGAAATATTCGGAACTGGGAAACCGTAAGGAAGCAATTCTGAATTACACTTTAGCAATCAATACATATCCCCCAGAAGATAAGCAACTAAAGTCAGAATCATATTTCAACAGAGGGCTAAATAAACGATATTTAGACGATTTAAATGGTGCTATTTCTGATTACTCAGAAGCAATAAAATTGAAACCAGATTACTATAAGGCATATAATAATCGAGGTTTTGTGTATTTATTATTGGAAAAATTCCCCAGTGCTATTGACGACTTTACTATGACTATAAAGCACGATAATTATCAAACAGAATATACCAATATGGCATTGGGAAATCGTGGAATTGCCAAATTATCAAGTGGAATAAATGGGTGTGACGATTTGAAAAAAGCAATTGAAGGGGGAAATACAAAAGTCAAATCAATTTATTATGAGAATTGCAAATAATAAATGAAAGCCACTTACATTTAGAGTCTAACTGCTGGAGGAGCAATCGGCTCTAGGTCTGCACAATTACCCCGCTGGCGTAAGTCTTTCACAGCAGCGGACTGCTGGTTCAAATTCTCATCGATGGGAAATGGTTAATCGTTTCCGGACAAACCCGCAAAGCCAACGCTCGCCGCCACGTAATCCATGCCTTGGTTTCAACGAAGCCCAAATCCCAACACAAAAAAGTTCCACTTTCATTCCCTAAAACATCTTATCTTTGTTAGAAATTTCACCGCAATGGCAAAAAAACTTATCCGCTTCGACTGGGCAATGAAAAAATTGCTCCGACACAAAGCTAACTTCGACATTCTCGAAGGTTTTTTGTCGGAACTGCTCGGCGAAGACGTGAAAATAAAACAAATTCTCGATAGCGAAAGTAACAAGGAAACGGAGGATGACAAGTTCAACCGAGTGGACATTCTCGTGGAA
>CAINVS010000389.1 GCA_903854205.1 uncultured Bacteroidota bacterium
AGAGCTCTCTCGTCTTTGGGACGAGATCGGTTCTCAAATTACTTACTAATTTTCAAATCTTCAAATTATAGAGCTCTCTCGTCTTTGGGACGAGATCGGTTCTCAAATTACTTACTAATTTTCAAATCTTCAAATCATTTAGCTATTTACTAATTTTCTAGCCCCTATTTTACTGGTTACTGTCTACTAATCTTCAAATCTTCAAATCTCCAAATTTTCAAATCATTTAATCTCCTCCCCCACAACCTCCGCAACTTGAACAGCTGGAACCGCTATCGCCGGAATCTCCGCTGCCACTATCGCTGTCCCCGCCCCACCAGCCGCCGCCGCCATCACCGCCGTCACCGCCACCGTCGTTTCCATCACTGAATTCGCCGCTGTTTTCATCATAATTCAGGTCATTTTCCTGCAAACGGGTCATATAATCTTCCGATGTATCGAAAAGGCTGCTTTCTCCGGCATCAATACCCTCAGTACCAACCTCTCGCATCACAGATCCTTCTTCAGAAACCAGATTGGTATTGTGGACATGAATATGGTTGGTATGCAGCATGGAAGACCATAAAAAAGAATAGAAAAACATATCTCCGAATCCGTGGTAACCATGATAAACAGGGCTGTTTGACTGCTGATTGACGGGATATTGCTGTTTGAAACTCTGCAAATCTTTTTTAGCTTCTTTTGGAATCAGAATATTTGATTTTGAATCGAGTTTGACATCTGATACTCTAATCAGTTTGCTGATCTGGTATTTTACCTTATCCAAAAACTGGTTAAAAATGGCTTGTTTCTGCATCACAAAACTGTTATAAGTTTCCTGATCCTTGAATACTGATTCCATTTTTGACTTTATTTTTTCCGCCTCCTTATCGTTATGAACGGCAAATTCTGTTAAGAGTCCATCCACAAAAATGTCAATCGGATAAACACCCACTCTGTGGGTTCGGTTAATATCGATATTGATCAGATATTTGAATCCGTTTTCCTCATGTTCCAACACCATGCTCAACTGTTTGAAATTTTCAGACATGGCATCATTGGTTTTCAGATCATACAAATCCAAAGCCTCTTTCAGATCATCTTTTTTGCCTTCGGCATCCAAATAAAAGTCCAAATCATCGTGCGAGAGCCTAACAAGATTATTGATTTCTAATGAAGAAAAAACAGTATAAACCTGTTGCAGAATTGATACTGCTGAAAAGGTTTCATGCTCTTCTTTGTCCGAAATGGATCCGGCAGTAAGAAAATAAAGTATGCGTTTGAATGCTTTCTGCGGCTTTACTTTTTCAATTTTAGTAAGCTGTGCAGGGTCGATAGAGAGGTTTCCGTTGAAATACATATTATTTAATTTGAAAATTTGAGAATGATGTGCGGATATACGGATGTGCGGATATGTGGATGTGTGGATGTGTGGATGTACGGATGTGTGGATGTGCGGATCCCGTCTTGGGTCGGGACAAGTTGTGCGGATGTCTTTAGACGAAATATCCTGTTCCACTTTAATCTTTTATCTTTAATCTTTTTTACACTCCACAATCCGAGGCATCTGCAATTTCTGCCAAGACATTGCCCCAATATTTGGGATTTGGAACTTCATCGTAGGTTTTTTGATAATAATAATGCGTTTTTTTAAAACAGATTCTATTTTCAGACTCATTGCCCCCGGGATGATGATGCACAAAACGCCCGAACTGGGTTTCACAGAAATCGGCATAATAGCGGGTAAAGAGAATAAATTCATGCCAGGCAAAATCAACAATATGTGAAGGTGTCAGTCTTTCTGCAGCAATAACTGTCAATTCCATAAAGCGGAGAACTTCTGTCAGAAGCGTTTCAACTTCATCTGTCAAAACATCGGCAGCCTTCTCTATCTTTTTGGATAAAAGCGGATTATCCTCCAAAATCAATCGGGCAAAAGAAGCATGATTCATATTTTCAGTATTTAAAAGCTAATATAAGCTAAAACCTGCAAAATATCAAACTGTTTAAGGCTTCACCCCAAAAATAGACAGAGACACCTATATTATAGATATCTCTGTCCAGAAAAAGATAATCGGCTCAAAAATTTATTGAACACAATCTTTTATGTCATCAGTAATTTTAAAATTAACCTTTGTCGCCTTTCTTTTTTCAACTTCGACAATCCAATATGGATATTCTATTGACATAGTTGACATACAATTTTTACCCGGAATTATATGAGAGGCCGTCACATTGAATGAATCTCCGGCATCTTCAATATTCTGAATAGCCAAACTATGTCCGCCTTTACCAATTTCTCCTAAACAGATAAATAATACCAATTTTTTATCAAAATCTACTTTAGGTTTATCGGGAGAGACATCCATTTTGTCAAAAAGTCTTTTCCACTCTGCATCAAACTCTTTTTGATTAAAAACAGCAGTCTGAGATGCTTTGGCAACATTGCAACTTCTATCAGTAAAAAGTACATTAAAAGGTACTGAAGCTTTTATTTCTTCTTTTACCTCTTCTTTTTTCTCCGTTTCATTGACCTCTTTTTTTTCAGTTTTATCTTTACAGGTAGCAGAAAGCAGTGCCATAGCCAGCAACAGAAACATTACATTTATTTTCATGGCGATATTATTTATTATTAAAAAATAGGGATAGTCAAGTAACTCAACTATCCCTTTATTTTGTATTAAGAAAGTGAACAAAATTAACAATTTATCAGGTCACTTTCTTAAAAACTTTTTTTAACGTTTAGCAATTTTGAAAGGACCTTTGCTGCAACAGTTGATAGTGCTCAAAGTAGCAGGTGCTCCATTTTTAGCATGTAAAATACCGGCTACAACAGGAGAAGCCATAGAAGTTCCGCTTTTAGTAGTATAGCCACCACCTTTGTGAGTAGAATAAACATTTGATCCTACAGCCACCCAGTCAACAACTGTTGTAGAAAAGTTAGAATAAGATGCACAGGCCAAATTGCAATCAACTGCTCCTACTGTGTATACTCTGTTACCATTGATACAACCGGGAAGATTCAAACCTGCATCTTTACAATAATCATTACCTGCAGCCATAACTACATTAGTACCTGCATTGCCTAAGTTTCTGATCGCATCGCGTAAAGTAGGCATATTGTTTTCACAGTTGGAGATACCATAAGCCCCCAAGCTCATATTCACTACATCACCCTGAATATCATATTTAGCTACATGGTCCAATGCTGAAATCAGCCAGGTAAAAGATCCGCTGCCGCTGTTATTCAATACTTTAACAGGTACAACTTTAGCGCCTGCAGATACACCTACTGAGCCAAATCCGTTGTTTTTAGCAGCAGCAATACCTGCTACGTGAGTCCCGTGTCCATGAAGATCTTCAACGGCTTCTCCGGTAAATGATTTAGCGTAAGTAGCATTAGTTTGAACATTAAGATCTGGGTGATCCATATCACATCCTGTATCCAAAATCCAAATCCAAGTTGTTTTAGCAGAACCGTCAACAAAACCGCCTGCACGAGTAATTGCACAAGGTACTACCTGATCCTCCTCGCCGGAAACTATTGGAGATTCATTGGGAACATCGTCAATTGTAATCTCATAGTCCTGGTAAACACCTTCAACATCGGGATCTAATCTCAATTTCTCAAGCTGTACTTTGTCCAATTTTGCAGAAAAGCCGGAAACTACATCAGAAAAATCTGCCAAAACTGCTTTCTGACTAACGCCAACTCTGGTTTTAACTGAACTGAGTTTAACAGTTACTACCTCACGTGCTTTAAGGTTCAGTTTCATCTTAGCCTCACGGTCGGTAGATGTTCCTTTTTTAAAATCACGGCTTTTCAAAACTGGAGTTGCCGACTTTTCTTTCAACACTACAATATACTGCCCTTCAATAGGTTTAGGCGTATTATTGATTTTTTTTATGGGGTCTTTTGCGCCACTTTCTTCCGGATTATTTTGAGCGAAAGAAGGTAAGGTGATTGAAAATACAAATACAGGGATAAGCCATAGGTTTTTCATAATGTTTATTGTTTAGAAATTAAGAAAAAGATATTTAAAATATAATTTGTTCGAAAGAAAAAGCAAAAACATCAAAATTGTTAATTTAAC
>CAINVS010000390.1 GCA_903854205.1 uncultured Bacteroidota bacterium
CAGTTTTTCAATGGGACCTTACTTGGATACTTTAAAAATGATCAGTTCGAAGGATGTGCCGCCGCCACCTATCAAAACGCCTAAATAAAGCATCTCATTAAGTGAAAACCAGGTAAAAAACACCGAATATCGAACACCGAACACCGAATTTCAAAGTTGCGCGTTGCGCCTGGCTTCACAACCACCAAAAGCCAACAGTAGCGCTCCCTTATTTCGGTGTTCGATATTTTCTAAAAAACACTACTCAAAAATCCCAAGCATTACCTCCTAAATCGTAAATCAAAAATCCAATCGGAAATCGGAAATCATGTAATCGGATATCGTAAATCCCGCCTAGCAGAAAAATACAACAAAATCGCCCCTGATGAAAAAAGCGAGTAGAAAAGTATAAAATTTATGAAAATCAAAATGTCAAGTTTTAAGATCAAAAAACTTGACATTTTAAGCATAGTTCGTACCTTTGCAGCATGACCGTAGCGATGCAAATACGAAATCAAATAGAGCAGCTGCCCGAAGGCAAAACCTTTGGTTATGCCGATTTGCTCATTAGCAAAGAAGCGTATCAAACCGCTGCGAAAGCCTTGGAGCGCATGCAAACCCAAGGCATCATCAAAAAATTATCGAAAGGCGTTTTTTATAAACCCAAACAAACCATCTTCGGAGCACTCAAGCCTGATTATAACGAGCAGTTACGTCCTTATTTGTTTAAAAACGGTAAACGGATAGCCTACGAAACAGGATTTTCGCTGTATAACCGAATGGGCTTAACGACCCAAATGGCCTTTCGAATAAAATTAGCCAGCCAGCGCAAACGCATTTCCATCAATAGGGGAGCCTTAAAAGTGGATGCTATAAAAAGCTATGCCGAGGTTACCGATGCCAATTTCGAACTGTTGGGATTTTTAGATGCGATTAAAGACATCAAACGCATTCCCGATTGTAGCGTAAGTCAAGCGACAAAGATTATAAGCAGTAAAATCAGCAAATTGAGCGACCGACAAATCACGGAATTGATTCAATACGCGCTGCTTTATCCACCCAGGGTACGGGCATTGGTAGGTGCGATGTTAGAAAATTTAAAAACAAATGCCAATACTGCAAATTTAAAGGAAAGTCTAAACCCACTCACTACCATAAAATTGGGTTTGAAAGAAACGGATTTACCCAACCTTAAAAATTGGAATATCGCATGATTTTGCACCAAAACACAGCACTTTTTGAGGATGCAGTGCGATAAAAATTGAAATTAAAGATTGAAGTTTCCACTTCATTTGGGCTCTATTTCCCTAATCTCAATACCCCGCTGCGTGTTAGTCCTTCCAATCTGAGATGCGGCAAGGCTAACGGACGGCAATGGGGCATCAAGTGGAAGGGAACAAGATCGATTGTGGTGATAAAGTCCAAAGCGCGGCGGAAAAAATATAGAATTTTCCTCATAATGATCTCATTACCAATTTAATAAAAGACAATTCTGTTGCTTTTGGAGATTTGGCCCTTTTGATCTACCTTTGTTCTAATAACATTTTACATGGACATATTTCTGTGTTGGCGGCATTTCAAACACACCTATTAAACAAGTATATATAATGAAAACATTTATTTCAGACCTAATTCCAAAACTGCAAAGATTTTCACAAAAACTTGAAAATTTAACTTTGCTGACTAACCAGCACTGGGTTGTAATTGACGACATTAGTAACAATAAGAATGTTTATATTTTTAGAGCTAATAATGACCTGTTGATTTCCCAAAACGGGAAAGTTGAAAAAGCCAAATGGGAGTACCTTGGTAATAACTCCTTACTCATTGATAGGAAGGATGACAGTTACCTTTTCAAACATGGTTTTTTTGATGAAAATGTTTTAGTTTTAAAGGTTGATAGTAAAGATGAATATGCCTTTTTAATAAATGAAAACAAATATAATTCATCTGTTGAAATTTCATATCTGAGTGCTTTGAAAATTTTTAATTTTATTATTCCTATCGAATCGTCAATGTATATATTTTCAGGAATAAATTCAACATGAATATTATTTTTTCGGATTTCTTCAATTTCATCCGGTTTAAAAGTATTTGCGAATAATTCATTATTTGAATAATCATCAAACATATCTTTTAAAGTTTCAAATGTATGGTTTTTAAATTCGGCGTTAAACACATAAATAGTGTCAGTTAAATTCATTCCAAC
>CAINVS010000391.1 GCA_903854205.1 uncultured Bacteroidota bacterium
AAAAAATTTATCTATTTTATAAAAAATGGGTCTCTTCACTATATTTTAAAGCGAGCAAATTACGTAATATGAATAAACTTTACACACTATTTTGGGGAGCACTAATGTGCTTAAGTTCATTAGTTAAGGCACAAACACCAAATGATTACCGTTCAAATATAGTAAGCGGTAATTGGAATGTTGTGGCAAACTGGCAACGCTTTGACGGTTCTGCTTGGGTTGCTGCAACAGTTTTTCCTACCAATGCCAATGCAAATATTATTACAATCAGATCCGGACATACAATAAATGTGACAGCCGCTCTTTCTGTAGATCAAGTCGTTATTGATGTGGGAGGTACAATGAGCTGGAATACTGGAGTACTGACTGTTGCTGCAGGTGCAGGAGTTGACTTAACAGTCAATGGGACATTTATAGACAATTCTACTTCCAGTGTTGCTTTTACAGGCACTTGGGAGTTGGGGGCAAATGGTACTTATATAAAGCAGAGAACTGGTTCTTCTGCGAACTGGCGCGATAACTACAATGGAGGAATGTCAACTATTCCGGCAACTTCCAATTGGATTATCCGAAAAAATTCTGCATCAATTCCTACTTTCACAACAGTAGGCGGCACTTACTATGGTAACCTAAGCATTGAAAACCTGACTGCAACAGCATGGATAATGAGTGGGACTTCAATTTTTACAGGCAATTCAGACTTTCCGCGTATCAAGGGCAATTTTGATATAGGTGGAACCGGCAGTACAGCAGCTATTGATTTTTTAAACAGTAATACAAATGCCAGCCCCCTTTTGGTTATTGGAAATATGATCGTTAAATCGGGCAATAACTACCGCAACTTTGGAACCGGCACAGAAATACAGGGTAATCTTACTATTAATGGCTCAACCGCTTACGATACGGATGATTCACGCCGTTGGATATTTTCAGGTGCGAATGCACAATCTATAAGTGGTACAGGTATATTTAATGTATTTCAGCTTTTAGTCAATAAATCTGCCAATGATGTCACGCTTAACAAGGCCGTTACGATTGACAATAATCTGATTCTGACCTCAGGTAAAATTATCAGCACTGCAGTTAATTTATTGACAATTGACAATCCTGCTTCTGTAACCGTTACATCTCCCGGCACCAATAACAGCTTTGTAAGCGGGCCAATTCGCAAAATAAATACTAGCAGCGGTTTTAACTTTCCGGTTGGAAAGGGCAATAATTATCAGCCTTTGAATGTGAACGGTCATGCCGGAGGTTCGGCTATTAATATTTACACTGAAAACTTTAACAGCGGTGCACCTGGCTGGACACTAAATGTGGTAACAGGTACAGAAGGCGCTCAAGCCA
Organism: uncultured Bacteroidota bacterium; assembly: GCA_903854205.1. Lineage (GTDB taxonomy): Bacteria > Bacteroidota > Bacteroidia > Chitinophagales > Saprospiraceae > Saprospira. Next base: position 1,348 of record CAINVS010000391.1, read on the forward strand.
ATTTTTGGCTGATTGATGACAATGAAGGCGGAGTTTTACCACCCGGTTGCGGTGTGGCTAACAATGGGAATCCTACCCTGCATGTGACCAGCACATTCAACCCCACTGGCGGAGCAGCATACGACGCCGGCGGACTTTGTGGCATTTTTAATTGCCCACAAGCTGATCGCCGTTGTGAATCTCCCCTAATTGTTTGCAGTGGGCAATCTGGGATTTTTGTCGGATTTAATTACGTTGAAGGCGGCTCTACTACATTAGACAATGCTACACTTTTGTATTTTGATGGTACAGTTTGGGCTCAACTCGATGACATGCCTAAAACGGCTACCGGATGCGGAGGTCAGGGTATTTGGACAAATCGCCAAGTTGCCTTACCTGCTTCAGCCGATAATAATCCAAATGTGAGAATTGCCTTTCGTTGGGTAAATAACGATGATGCTGCAGGTACAGACCCTTCCTTTGCGGTGGACGATGTATCACTTTTTATCCCTGCTCCTTTGGACATTTTTACCTGTGAATATTTTTCTGCTAATCCGGTATCAACTTTCGGGTCAGCAAAAGAGGCAACTATTGGAACAATTGTCAGCAACGAATATTGGATTTTGGATAGAAATGCAGGTAACTTTAACAAACATGTTACTCTGAATTTGGATGCAACGAGCAGCGTCAGTGATGCTGCCAACAGTAAAATAGTTCGTTGGGACGGCTCAATCTGGCGCGATCACGCTAACGGCGGGAACACAGGTGTCAATGCAATTGACCCTACCTGTACTACACAATCAACATGTGGTAGCATGACAAGCGGTCTTATTGTTTCAAGCTTCAGCCCTTTTACCTTTGCTATTCCCACTTTATTGCCAGTCACACTTAAAAGTTTTGAAGCCGTAAAAATTGGCAGCAAAGCAGAACTGACCTGGGAAACAGCCTCTGAAGAAAATTTAGCCTATTTCCAGTTGGAAAGAAGTATTGATGGGGTAAATTTTGAATTGCTAAAAACGGTAGAGGGAACCGGAAGCAGAATTCACGCTGCCAATTATCAGGAAATGGATTTAGCACCATTCATTGGAAATAATTATTACCGCTTAAAATCGGTAGATAATGACGGCAGCTTTTCTTATAGCAATATCAGAGTATTATATTTCGAAAAGTCAGAGGAAGGAGTTGTCATCATGCCTAACCCTGTCTCTGATATATTAAGCATACAATTGCCGCAAAGTTTTAAAGAATTAAGGATTGATGTTTATGCCGTAGATGGTCGACTTGTTTGTCAGGAAGTATTACAGGGCAATAAAGAGGAATTTGACATGCATATGATCCCTGCAGGTCTTTATCTGATAAGGATTACTGCTGATGGCGTCTCCAAGACTTTTAAAATTGAAAAAAGATAGCTTCAACTTGAATAGCTTAATGTAAAATAAAAAAAGTGTAAAATTGGATGTCCAATTTTACACTTTTTTATTTATCAGGGACATATAAACTTTATTCCTCTTCCCAAGTATTTTCGCGGCTGAACTCAATAATTTCAGCTTCATTGACCAACAATTTCCAATTTGGATCCCGTTTGAAATTTGGATCGATATGGAATTCCCAATCAATTGGCTCATCTTCCTCGTAGGTAGCAAATAGCTGCAATTGTTCTTCTTTGATGTTTTCCAACTCTACTTTGGGATCACTGTTAACGACATCGTCCTGATCTGTGTGGCATACATTGCACTGGTTTTGCCAAACAGCGACATTGCCGCAAACTTTACAAGAGCTCAGTTCTGAATAAATCTGTTCTATAAAAACAGTCTGCTCCGGAGTATTGAGTCCGGCGGGCATGTTTTTGAAAAGGCTCACTAATCCGCTAGTATCTACCGGAACATGAAAATGCTCACCGTTATTGAGATGGATAACTACATCTTCTTTACTTTTGCTGAACTGAATAGATTTTACATCTGCCCAAATCACTTCGCGGTCAGAGAAAACACTTTCCATTTCTTCGTTGAAACCGATTTCACCTATGGTGAAGTATTCGTCATTGATTTCTGATAAATACAACATGCTAATTTGTAAATTTGAAAAATTTAAGGATTTGAGCATAACAAAAATCAAGTTTCCGCTGCACCCATTTATTTCTACAAAGGTAAGTAATTAATGAAAATCAAAAGATTATTGAAAAGAAACTTTTAGATAAGTTGTAAAGCTACAATTTTTTGCGCAAGTCCCCAGTTGCTTATATCTGTCCACAAGGGATTGAACTATATCGGATAAAATAAAAAAGCAGAGACTGTGCTCTGTTTTTTTAATTTAGGTTGGAAACATTTGAAGTGCAGTTTAAATAGTCATTATGGTTTTTTATTTCTATTTATGCCAATAACCCTCTATGGAATAAATTCAATGAAAAAGAACGGCTTGCCAGAAAATTGACAAACCGTTTTAAAATATTTATTTTTTGCCTGTAAATATTCTTGCAAACTTGTCTGCAGAATCTCCAATGAAAGATTTAAGCAGTAATCTTAAGTAATACAACTTTCTTTTTTTGCCTGAGGTAATCTCCTCCAATTCTTTATTTCTGGATTCGAAAAGTTCCGGATGTACAAGGTCTCTCATAGGACATTCCGGCAAATTTTGGCTGAAAACATAATCTTTGGGTGTAACCAATACCATATTTTGACGATACCACCAGAACAATTCTTTATCATTCCAAAAAATGGGGCGTATAACATCATGAATCACATAGCCCTGCTTATTAAAAATTGCTTCCCAATAACTTAGCCATTGTTCGTTAATATGGTTTTGACCTCTCTGATTGGGCAGCGCAGCAGAAAAAAGGATCACATTTCCTGAATTAATCAAACTTTTAACAAAAAGCTCTGCCTTTTCTTTTGCCAAGTGCTCCGCCACTTCTAAACTGACAACCAAATCATATTTTTTTTCCAGGACTATTTCCTTTTCCAGGTCCATTTCCTTGAATTCGTTGAGTGCAATGTTTTTTTGCAGCAGATTTTTATCGACCCAAGGCCCGTCTATGCCCAACACATCTGTAACGCCCTGTTGTTTGAAAACAGAGAGAAAGGTGCCCAAGCCGCAGCCGATATCGACAACTGATTTAGGATTTAGAATTTTGATGACTGCCGGAACAATTTTCTGAGGATCATTGACATTGTGAACAACCTCTTCGTGGATATATTTGCTCATAAATTTATTTTTGGGCTATTGTTGTATAAAATAACTAAATCGAAATTGGTTTGTAAATAACAAAATTAGGAATTTATACAAAAACTTATCTGTACTTCTCTATTATCTTATTAATATCTGCCTCTTCTAAAGTTGCTTTCATAAAATACATATACTTTTCATCGATGCAGCTCACAACAAAAATTCCGTTTGCTGTACCAAAAACCTTACCCGGATAATAGTCAACATAGATTTTTACACCTTTGCTGTCCAGCATTGTAAAATGGTAATACATATATTTATAGTCTTCTATAACTGTGTTCAGTTTTCGATTTTTGCTTTCGAAATTTAGGCGCATATATACCTCCTCTTTGCCTTCCCCGCCAACGGCAAAATTGATATTATCCTTTTCGAAATTTAAAAAACCTTTCAGTTTGTAATCAAAACCGCCATTTATCTCTATCCGCGCAAGACTTTCTTCATGCGTTACCTGATAAGGCCCTTTTGGGTAATAAGAAACTGCTCCTTTTACAAGTTGAGCAGCTGCTGTCTGAAATTGAAAGAATAAAATAAAGAATAAAAGGCGCTTATACATGAATTTGAGTTTAATAATTTGGCAAAAAATATGGCTGTTTAGTTAGTAGGTTGAAACCTACCTTTCTGTGGGTGCGGAAAACCGCAGACTAAAGTCTTTCGGTTTTTACTTCTTCTGTTGATTGACAATTTTGGCTCCCCTCTTTTTTAAGATTCTGTGTTAAATTCCTAAAAAATAGCCATTTTTTTTTACCTTTGTTGATAAATCAGCTTAAAGCTAGATTCGAAGGTTCTGTGGCATTATGCAGCAGAGCCTTTTTCATTTCTTCATATTCAGCCCCTTCCAGTGGACTGGCTTCTGATCGGAACCGGTCATTGCACTGTGCGACTCACTGTTCAGCCAACTGTCATAGAGTGTCTGCGAAGTGCAGGGAAAATTTTGGGTAAGGGTAAAATGATTCATTGGGGTGTTTTTTTGAAGTTATGAAAGTTTTTTCACCAAATTTATAGCAGCTGAAAGTTGGGTTTTATCGTCGTAAGATTCTATCAATTCTTCCTTAGTTTCCATTAAATAATTTAAAAACTTTAACAGGAATTTCTTTTGTTCAGCGGTCATTTGCTTGATTCTGTCCTCTTTCAGATGAAAAAGGAACTGAGTTATATAATAATTATATTCGCCACTTTTGACGGCAAGCCTTACAAATGCAGGAAAATAATATAAATAACCTTCATTGTTGACAAAACAGATCGGATCCCAAAAATCGTTGCCCAATTCTTTTAATCCGATCAAATCTATGTGCGAATTCGATAAGGTTGTATTATGTTCATTGCATTCTTCACAATGTTTATAATCAGTAAAATATTTTGGACGCTGTGTCTTAAATATATAATTGGCTTCTTTAATTAGGTCCATATTTCATTTCTTTTTAATGAAAATAACAAAAGCTCTTCATCATCATTAGGCATTCGAATTGTACCCATCAGTTTCAGACCCAGTTTTTCCAATAATTTTTGGGAAGAAAAGTTGTCCTTCGTAGTCATACCATTGATAACGCTAAGTCCAAAAAAATCAAAAGCAGCATTTTTAATGACCTCTGCAGCCTCAAAAGCATATCCTTTTCCTTCAAATTCGGACAGGAAAGCAAAGCCGATGTCCACACCATCAATTCCCTCGCGATCATAAAGGCCACAGGTACCAATCTTTTTGCCGTCTTCTTTTCTGATGACCGTATTATTGGAATATCCCAACCTTTCAAACTGAGGCAGCATTCTCGAACGTATATATTCAGCTGCCTCTTCCAACGTATATACCTTTCTGTCACCGATAAATTGAATCCATTTTGGACTGTTCAGCAGTTCCAAAATAAATTCTGCATCGGCTGTCTGAGTTGGCCGTATCAGCAATCGCTCCGTTTCAAAAGTTTGATAAGCAGACATTTATTTATTGTTTTTCAGCAATTTCCTTAACCAATTCCAACGCCTGTGCAAATACCCTATTCATAAATTCCTCGTATTCTCCATCTGTGTCAAGCGCCACTTTCAGCGCTGTTCCATTCTCAATCTCTGTTAGCGTATAGGTTTCCATTGCCCCGGTCCAGGCCGAAGTTTCCTTATCTACAGGCTGTTCTTCATAATTAGTAATATTACCGATATGTTGAAACGCCAGATATTTGTCAGGTATCAATCGCTGAATCTGACTGTACATGCCGTTGCCATCGCACAAAAAATGAATCCGTTCTCCTTCGGCAAATTTTTCGGCCTTATAATAGCTGCCCGGATTGAAAGCTGCAGTCCATTTTTTATAATTTTCGGGCTCCCAAAGACTTTTCCAAACTTTTTCTGCGGGTGCCGATATGTTGACACTAAAATTTAATGTGACCATTTTTATAAAGTTATTTTCAATCAACACTAGGGTTTTTTACTGGCAGATGCCCTGTATTCCGGGGTATGAAATGACCAGATATCCATCAGATAACTCCAGCTTGCGAACAGCTGTTTGTCCTCTCTTTCAAAAAGATAGCCGCTGCCGTTATCGGCCAGAAATTTCCATTTGAAACCTTCCTGAAATTTGCCGAGCATGAAATAGTATTTTTCTTTGCGGGCTTCTTCCGTAGCTGATTCAATCTGAAAAATTATAGAATGGGCAGCATCATCAATGAAAGCTACCAAATATCTGCCGTATTGATTGGTGAAAACCCATTGTTCCAACCCTTTGCGATCATCTGTTTTTTTCTCGGAAGGGCCTTCCGGAAATATAGTAAGGATTTCTTCCTTTGTACTTTTAATATTGATAATTGGAAACATAAATTACTGATTGAGCATTACGATTTAAGCGGACAACAATGCTTTCATCTGTTTATTTTGAACTTTCATGTTTTTTTTGAATCTCATCTTTCTTTCTCAGCTGTTTAGATTTTGGTTATTTTTCTAACGAAGGTCTGTCCACTGACTGTATTATTAATTCTGCAAAAGTAAATACCCGGATTCAGTTGAGAAATTTCAAACTTGAATTTATTACCAGTAAAACCAACATTGATATACCTGCGGCCAAGACCATCCAATATTTCGATCTTATAACTTCCGGTTTGTATTTCGATATTAATCTCATCCTTGCTTGGATTTGGATAAAGCTCAATTTCGATTTCCTCTGTTTGCCTAACAATGCTGCCGCTTGTTATCTGAACTGTTTCATTCAATTCGAAACTGCAACCGTTAGCATCTATTACGGTAACCTGATAATTACCTGAAAAAAGTCCGTTTATGTCTTCCGAAGTTGAAGAGAAGCTGTTAGGCCCTATCCATTGATAGGTATAAGGTGCGTTACCCCCTGTTACGGTCAGGTCAATTGAATTGTTATTATTTACCTGAGTTGATGCTGCAAGATTTGAAGAAACTGTAATGGAAAATGAACAAAATGATTGATTCCCACTCGAATCGAAACAGTTGTAATTGATTAAAGTTGCTCCAAGAGGGAATGCAGATCCGCTTACAAAATTTGAAGTCAGTAAGGGTGTTGGGTCGCAATTGTCAATGATCAGTGGAGCAGGCCAACTGACAAGGGCAGAACAGCCAGTATTATTTACATTGATATTGACATTCTGTGGGCATTCAATTTGAGGAGATTCAACATCCAAAACAGTAACAGTCTGAGTGTCCGTTTTAATGTTTCCGTTTTCATCTGTAACTGTCCAAATTACAAGATTAACACCTACTGTGAATTGATCTGCATTGTTTTCAATTGATTGTATGCCGCAATTGTCGCTTGCCTGTGCATTGCCGAGCTGAATACCAGAAACAGTGCAAGACGCTGAATCTGCATTGATAACAATATCAGAAGGAGCGATAATTACAGGAGGCGTAATATCGGTGCTGGCAATATAAACCGAATCAATCACTACACAACCATTCATGTGGGTTATTGCAACACTGTTCCAACCGCCGCTTAGGCTGTTGTTTGGCTTGGTTGTTACACCATTTTCCCAAAGAAAGGTACAGGTACTGAACATACACTGACAACCGCTCGATGACAAGGTGGCTGCACCTGTAGTATCAGAGAAACAGGCAACAGGTAAAATGCCGCCAAAACTGATTAAAAATGGCTCGTTTAAAGTAATAGTAAGATCCTCGTAACAACCGTTGCTGTCAACCGCTCTCACCTGATATACACCTGCGCTCAGTCCGGTTACATTCTGTGTAATTTTATTGTTTGACCAACTGAAACTGTGAGCCAGTGAAGGATTGGTAAGATTTAGCGAGATACTGCCATCACTATGACCGTTACAACTCGGATTTGCCTGTGGAGCAGAAGCAATGACAGCGCCTGTACTGCATGGTTGAGGGCTGTAATGATATACTCCGTCATTTTTATTTCCCATATAAGAGCCCCAGGCAATTCCTGCCAAAGGTTCTGAAATGTTCAGGTTTAATCGGTTCAAATAAATACCTTTCCAACCGGAGGGGTCTAAACTGTCTTTTTTTACAACATAAATCAAGTCAAGGTTATTATCTGAATCAATATCAGTAATGAGTGGAGTTGAAGCTAAATTTAGCCCAGTTTGTACCCCGCTGAGAACAGATGTTTGTCCGCTGACAAAGTCAAACGAATAAATCTGATGGCGGAATCTTCCATTGTCGAAAGCTGAAATCGAAGCCAAAACTTCATCTCTGCCGTCATTGTTGAGGTCAATGGCACTACCGGAACCGAAATGCAGACTTCCTATACTGTCTTTAAAAATGATATTGCCTGTCTCACCATCAATCATCACTTGATAAAAATCGCTGTATCCACCGCCGGTTGAGCCTTTAAATAGCACAGCAAAAACATCCGGCACCTGACTGCCGGTAAAATTGCCAATTACTGGCGCTGAGCTTGATTCACATGCAGGGATGTTGACCGTCCACTGCGTTGAAAAATCTGAACCTTTTATACGGGTAATTTTACCTGAAAAACTTTGTATTATGACGTCATAAGTTCCGTTCAGATTTTTATAAATTGAAGCTGGTGCTATAAAACCTTTTTGCCCATCTCGAAGCAGTTCTACAGAATTTTGCAGTGAATTGCCCAAAAAGTCATTGAGTGGGCATGCCCAAAAACTGCCGCCTAAGGTTTCACCTCCAGTGCCGTAAAGTATCCAACGATTTCCGTCATTTTTAAGATCGGCAACAATTGGGGAGCAATAAATTTCGGCACTGTCGGGCACAACTGCCTTAGCAATAAGGCTGCCGTTTACTGAATTGATGAGCATCAAATAACCCTCTGGTCGGCTCGTATCCCAAGCAGGAGCTGCATGGTCGCCGCCGTTCGAAACCAAGATGTCCGGTATGTTATCGCCGCTCACATCAGAAATGAATTGAGGATTGTAGAAGTTGTACAAACCACTGTCAATGGGATTTACAGGATGAGGAAAATAGTCCCATAAAAGCTGTCCGGTACTTCCGTTAATGCAAAGTAATTGTGCACTCCGGCCGCTGATGAAAACATCCTTTATGCCATCGTTATTGACATCCTGAAAAATTGCAGAACCGAAAAGCTCATTTCTTGAGGCTCTTTTCCAAAGGAGGTTTCCATTGGTGCCATCAAAAGCCATGATGCCATTGTTGCTTTGCTGTCCATCTGTACCTCCACCGATTACGATGTCTTTGATGCCGTCATTGTTCAGATCGCAGGCTCTTGGAGAAGATAAAGTGGGAATAGAATCGGTGAAATTCTGCCAGATTAGGTTTTGAGAATAGGATTCACAAAAGCAGAGCACCGTACAGATAAGCGTTAAAATTTTATTCATAATAGTAATGTTTTTTATTATTTAGGCAATTAAAGTCAGTTTTAGTACTGCGTAAATTTAACTGTTAAGTATTTGGTTGGATAATTATTATTTACCGTAATATTCGTTCATACCGGTAATAAATTCCTCCGCACTGCGAAGTCCATGCTGTTCATATTTTTCGATAATAGCAAGTACATCATAGTCCTCATGCGGATATTTACTGAAATAAGCAATAGCAGCAGCTTTATCTCTGCCAAGTAAGAGTTCCTGATCCAAGGCACAGCTTGCATCAAAACAACAGTCAAGTTTAGCTTCAATGAGCAGGGGCAGATCCTCAGGATAACCAAGAACAAATATCATGAAAGTCAGCTGACGCAATGTCTCCCGCATCAGGGTTTCACTACCGGCATATTTCAATTCCTCTTCCAACAGAATACGAATGAAAAGTCTGTCTGAATCGCTATAATTTTCAAATAGCAGATCAACAGCATCTTCTCTAAAATAGGCATTTTTGTCATCGCTGCTCTCCCATCCGGTTTTACCATTGTGTTGATAGGCCACTAGTGACAACAGATCGGCAGCAGGCAGAGCCGGAGCAAAAGCTTTTATTGTTTTTATGTATTTTTTGGCCGTCATAAATAAAATTTAAAAAAAACTTTTAGTCATTTTTGGAAGCAACATTCAAGTCATAAATGCAACTTTAAATGTACAGGTCAAAACTTACATTTTCATCCTCTACCCAAATGCCGTTAAAAAAACGAAACTGATAAAATTTCATCAGACTGCTTTACTGACTATTAATCGTCAGAAAATCTTCATCAATTGGATGTTGAAATCTTTAGTGAGGGCGCTCATTTAAGTTAAATTTGGGGAATAGGGAATTGATTTATTTTAGGTTCCTTTCTGTTAATTTTCAAACAAAACTTTGGTCTTTCCTCTGATCTCTCTGCATAACTGCTGATCTTCATAAAGCGATTTGCCATAGCTTGGGATCATCTCTGCCAACTTTTCCTTCCAATCAGATTCCATTTTATCTTTGAAACATTTTTCTAATAGTTCCAACATAATAGAAACAGAAGTGGAAGCTCCCGGTGAGGCGCCGAGCAAGGCGGCTACTGCGCCATTTTTGGAATGGACAATTTCTGTCCCAAATTCCAAAACACCCGTTTTTTCTTTATTTTTCTTGATGATTTGTACCCTTTGTCCCGCCTCCTGCAGTTCCCAGTCGTTGATGTCGGCATTGGGAATAAATTGTTGCAGCGATTCAAATCGCGCTTCAGCACTTTGGGTAACCTGCCCAATAAGGTAACGGGTAAGTGGGATATTTTGCAATCCCGCTGCAATCATCGGCAGTATATTGTCAAACTCGATAGAGCCTACCAGATCGAACCAGGAGCCTTTTTTTAGGAATTTGGTAGAAAAACCGGCGTAAGGTCCAAACAGCAGCGCTTTTTCACCGTTGATAATGCGGGTATCGAGATGCGGGACTGACATGGGAGGTGCTCCAACAGCAGCCTTGCCATATACCTTTGCCTGATGTTTTTCTATGATTGCTTTATTTTTACAAACCAGCCACTGACCGCTTACCGGAAAACCGCCAAAGCCGTCAGCTTCATCAATATCGGTTTTTTGCAGCAGTGGCAGCGCAGCACCACCGGCACCTATAAACACAAATTTGGTATCGATAAATCTTTTTTCACCAGTTTTTACATTTTTAATTTTCAACTGCCAAACTCCTTCCTCTTCTTCTACTTTGTCAATGTCTTTCACTTCGTGATTAAGAAAAAGCTGAACACCCTCCTGCTTACAGAGATACTCGAAAATAGCTCTTGTCAGCTTACCGAAATCGACATCCGCACCATCTTCCATCCTTGTTGCAGCAATAAAATCCTTTTCGTCCCGCCCTTCAAACATAAGGGGCATCCACTTTTTTAGAGTTTCTTTATCTTCACTGAAAACCATCCCTTCAAAAAGTGCATGAGCTTTCAGTGCTTCGTAACGTTTTTTTAGGAACTCAACATCTTTCTCCTTGAAAACGGCGCTGATATGTGCCACCGAATTTATAAAATCGGAAGTAATGTATTTTTTATCCACCAAATAGGACCAAAGCTCCTTAGAAATTTCAAACTGTTCTGCAATTTTTAGTGCCTTTTTTATATCAACAGATCCGTCTTCTTTCTGTGGCGTATAATTGAGCTCACAGAATCCTGCATGTCCGGTTCCTGCATTGTTCCAGGCATCGGAGCTTTCGCCGGAAACGATGTCGAGTCTCTCATAAATTTCAATTTTAATGGAAGAATCCATTTCTTTCAGCAACAGACCAAGTGTTGCACTCATAATGCCGGCACCCACCAATACTACATCGGGGCGTGAAGTGGTTTTGTATCTGGGGTCGAAAAAATTTGACATTTTATTTTTTTTAAAGGGCTATAATTTAAGCTATTTTGCTTTACAGTTCAATACTTTCAATATGTTTTCATAGCAGCACTAATTTAAAAATGCCGAATATTTTTTTTAACATTAATATCAGTTACAGAGTAGCTGAGTCAATTCTAAAATTAGCTTTTGATTGTTTTATCGAGGGAATAATTGTTTAAAGACTTTCTGCTTCACTCGAGCTCAATTCCAAATCCTGTGCAATTTTATCTCTTGTAGGTCTGAAATACAAAAATGCAAGAATCATAATGCCCGACATGCCGAGAAAAAGCGGATTCTGAGTGAATAAATATCCGACTATCGCTAAAAGGGATGGGCCTTCCAACAATGCATAACGAACCATAAGTGCCCCTCTGTAACTGTTTATTTTTATATCAAATGCAGCTTTTTTATCAATTTTATCCAGAAGGGATTTGAAGACAAAAGTACTGACAGATAAACCGCCTAAGACAACGAAAGGTATGACCAATTGTAGTGTTTCATTTATACTTTGGGTATCAGCATTTACTTCATTTGCAGCAAAAAATGCGACAGCCATAAACATCAGCTGACCGCCAATTAGCGCTAAATAGATGATGTTAATCGTTTTTAAGAAATTACTGTTTTGCATATTTTCAATTATTAAAATTGGTTTTTATAAAATCATATTTGCTGATGATGAGTCATAAAAGCTGCAAAATAAGTTATTTGAGGTTTGCACCCAATTGATCTACCCAAATCAGCTTTGAAAGGTCATAACCCAAATCTTTGGCTATTTTAAGATAGTTTTCTTTTATATCATCGGGGATTGTTTTTGTTCGTGATAATATCCACATATAACTAAGATTATCGCCTGCTACTAAAGCATATTTATAATCGCTGTCAAGTGCTATGACATTATAACCGCCATAAAAAGGACCGAAAAATGACACTTTCAACATTGCTATATCAGATTTACCTGTAAATTTTGCCTTACCTATTGCCTGTTTCCATTTCTTAGTTTTGTAATTGAAACCTGTATTATTTACCTTAATTGTCCCGTTTTTATTGAGGGAATATTCTGCAGTGGTATTGTTAAGATTCTTTTCAAATGTGAAATCAAATCGGGCAATTTCATACCATTTCCCCAAGTATCTGTCTTTTTCGAATGGGCTTACAGCCTTTGCTCCACTAGGAATTGAAGTTTTAGAGCAGGAAAAAAGAGTAAAAACTGCGAATAGGGCAGCCATCAGTTTGTTTTTATACATTATAGTTTTTTTGATTTACAATTTTTTATCCAGAAATTCATTTAGCTCATTTTTGCTTTTTGTAACGGCAGGTTCAGCACTCCGGCACCATTTATTTCTCTTTTTGATCCAAAAGGAATCTGCTATAAACTCATATTTTTCACCGTTGTAAAATGCCCACAAATCAGATATTTCAACTGTGGCAGTGCTGTCGGAGGTATAACTTATATTGCTGATTTTAATGTACTTGGAATAACCAATCTGTTCTTTCCTGTGATGCCAATTTTTTATAATATTCATGACAAAAGCTGTCCCGATTGATCTCAGGATCAATGAAAATTTTCAGTTTACGCAAAAAATCTTCTTTGTCCAAATCTATCCTGATGAGGAAAGAACAATACTTTTCGACGGTCTTTTGCAGGTTTTGGGCTTTCAGTCCAAAGCTTAAAAAAAACGCAAAAATCAGAATTGTGGTTCTCCAAAATTTCATAACAGAGATATTTATACAAACAAAAACTTACCGCTCTCATAAATTTTTTCTCCGTCGGCAAAGATCTCACCGCCATTTTTCATATCGGCAATCATGTCCCAGTGGATTGATGACTGATTTTTGCCGCCGCACTGATAGTAGGTCTGCCCCACAGCCATGTGCACCGTTCCGCCTATTTTTTCATCATATAAAATGTTCTTAACCGGGCGCTGAATGCGAGTATTGGTACCAATTGCCACCTCACCGAAATATCTCGCACCTTCAATTGCCATTATTTTATCCAATAGGGCTTTTCCTTTTTTAGCCTCCCATTTCTCAATGCGGCCATCCTTTACCCAAAGGGTAATCCCTTCCACTTCCTGCCCCTGATACATTGATGGGTAGGAGAAATGGATGGTCCCGTTAACCGTTTCTTCTATTGGCGCTGTGTAAACTTCGCCGGAGGGCATATTGGTTTTTCCGTCAGAATTGATCCAAATGCGGTCTTTGACTCTGAAGCTGATGTCTGTACCTTCGCCTTTGTAACGGATCAGGTCTTTTGTGTTGAGTACATCGACAATCTGCTGCTGAAAGCGGCTCACTTTTCTCCACTCTTCAGCCGGATTTTCCTCATTGAGGAAGCAGGCATGATAGATAAAATCGCTAAATTCTTCCAAAGTCATTCCTGCATTCTGTGCGTGAGCAATTGTCGGATATTCGCAGAGATTGCGTTTCAGTTCCAGCTTTGCGGTACGTTCCGAATATATTTTACTGTAAGGCGCACGGGCTTTGCTGTAAATCTGTTGTTTCTCGTAGGGTGCAGACTTTGGACTGATGCTGTAAAAGGGTGCTCTGATATGCATATAAGCATCGAATTCGGTCATCCCCAATTTATAATAAGGGTCAATAAACTGCAGCTGCTCCTCGCCGGATTCCTCCAGCAAAATCAGTCCCTGATCTCTAAAATCAAGTGAAACCAAGGCAATACCCCCAACTCTCAATGCTGCACGATATACCTCGCGCACTAAAGGTTCCGCAAGGGTTGAAGACTGTACATAAAGTTTTTGACCGGCTTGCAGACTTACGCAGTAGTTGACGAGGAGGTCGGCGTATTTTTCTAAGATATTCATGCTATTATGTGTTGAACTATAAATTTGCTTTACAAGTCAGTACAAATATAATATTTATAGCAAAAATATTCTATATCTGTTGAGACTTCCTTAGGAGTAAAATAAAGGAGTTGTTTGGAAATTTAGTTTAAATTTCGTTTTATTAATCATATCGGCTATTTTTTAAAAAATAAAATGAGCAATCGAGTAGGAGGCTGACGATTATTTCGTCAGCCGACCTCTCACACCACCCTGCGTACCGTTCGGTACAGGGCGGTTTCTCAGGGATTGACTCTAACTTTTCGGTAACAGCCTGATAATGATGAATAACCAGCTTTCAAAAGTCTATCGTTGGTAATGGT
>CAINVS010000392.1 GCA_903854205.1 uncultured Bacteroidota bacterium
GAAAAAGTTCCATTTCCTGAATGCTTGAAAATAACTGACTGGCATTATAAAAATGGCCGTTTTAAATGGTTCCCGCTTGATTTTGATCATGGCTCCCGCCGTATATGGGGGCAATCCGCTAGAATAATTAATTAAGAAATTACCAGCTATAAGACCTTGAGGGGGCTTATAGCGGGTAATTTTGCCCGCTTATAAGATAAGAGAGTAAAAAAATGAAAGTGAATGAAAAGATGGTGATGCAATGCCAGATAGATATTTTAAGCAATGCGCTGGATGATATTTTATTTTTATTGACTGAAATAGATGGCTATGAGGATACCGCGCCTCAAGCCATCATTGCCAGATGTGCTTATGCTAGAGGCCAAAATGCTTTACGGGTTGCGAATGATAGAAAAGAATCATTTATAAATAATAATAATTAATTGAAGCCGCGTAAGCGGCTTTTTTCATACCTTTTTTATAGGTGTTTATACCTATGACATAAAAAAACTTATATAAAAATCTCGCTTAATTTTTAGGCAATTGGCCGCAATTTTTGCGCGCCTTTTCCTATTGTTTGCCTTTGCTTGTTTGCTTAGGAATGGACATTTTTTGCCTATTCTTAAGCGATAAGGCGGCGGCCTATTGTGGATTGTCGCGCCCATTTTGGATAATGGCGCGGCGGCTTAGATATTGCCGCGCCCTTGCTTAATTGTTTTATTCCTATTTTGTGCCGCTTGCGTATTACATTGTAAACAATCCACAATAGGGGCATCAAAACGGCTTATATGGCGCGATTACCTATTTTATATAGGTAAGTATTACAAAATATTTAGGCCGCTGTAATAGCCTAAAAATGGCCTCAAATTCGGCCAATAGGGGTAAACCCCTATAAAAAACCTAAGTTAGTGGTTGCACCCCATGTCAGCTTTGCCTATATACCCCCACCCAGGATTTTTTGAAAAAAATTGAGAGTCGCTATTTTTCTGTGGAAAAATCATTTTCTGCCCAATGTGATTTTTCGGTGTGAAATTTTTCCAACATCAGTAAGTTGTAATCTTCTTCGTTGTAATCTACTACACCATTCTCTGAGTAATGCCTAAATATTCCTTGGTTCTCTAGGTTGGTCTTGGTACTGTGATGCGGCGCACATAAACCCTGAAACAAATTAGTCAAGAATCTATCTGGAATTCTGCGGTGTGGAATCACATGGTCAATATGCTCTGTCTGGGTCACGCGCCCATCTAACAAGCAAGCTGAACAGATAGGATATTTCGTACGCATTGCCGTACGCTTTTTGCGCCAGGCTACTGAGTTGTATAACTTAGCATTTTCCTCATAGGAATCAGATCGCTTTGCGCCATGATCTTGGCAATACCCTGTACCAAAGGCCTTAGTGTTTTTACAACCTAAAAAATTACAGACTTTGACTGTTGGTACTGATGGCATTAGGCCAAGAATTTTAACTTATAAATGGTTGAATCAATTAATGTAGCTACATTATCAATTTCATTTTGAATGTTGCTTTCTTGTGGCATATCTGTTCTAGTATCAGCAACAAATTTCTTTAATGATTCAAGATAAGACAATGGTTCTGCATTTACATTAGCAAACATCGCTGGATAACCATTGATGATTTCACCATAGCATCCCTGTATTGTTTCTGCTACTGAATCAGTAGCTTCAACTATCTCATCATAAAATGAACCCAATGCAATATGCTGTGAATAAGACTTAGATTGCAAATGCATGATATGTGCGACTGTTGCGCTGTGCAATAGATAGCCAATAAATTCGCCGATAGCTGTTTGATTCATAGTGTTTTCCTCTTTATAGCCAGATGCATAAGCGGCGGTGGCTACTTGTTGAGCCTTGGCTCTAGTAGCAAATGGTCCTTTAGAACCCCAATACCAGCCTTTATCAGTATGACGAATTGGCATATTAAACCTTTGGTAATCTTTCCTGGTGATAAGTATAACGCCAGATCATCTGATGTCCACGCTTAATGCCACTTTCTATCTGATCTCGCGTAAGCCATCGCGCCCTCATCAGATAGCAAAGACTCATTGAGATTTGACTTGCTTTGAGTTCAGGGTAAATTGCTCTTAAATCTGTAATAGTTAAAGCTTTATCGCTACTTGCAAAGGCCTGTTTAATTTTGGTTACTGCCTGACTAACTTTCATAATCCACATCCACATTTGATTTTATTGCCATAAACAGGAACACAACGGTAAGGTTCATACATCTTGCACTTAGGCAATTC
>CAINVS010000393.1 GCA_903854205.1 uncultured Bacteroidota bacterium
GGGTTGGCCGTAACACACAGTTTTTCTTTCGGTGTCCGCCGTTATTGTACAGAAGTAGAGGATGATAGACGAATTAGTTTAATTTTTTTATCAAATTATTGTTTAGATTTGTGTTATTGATAAGGCCCCCTAAATAATCCGACAAAATTATGGATAAAAAACTGTAATTTTGAATATGGAAAAGCGAAAATTCACAACAGAAGAGAAGCTCAGGATTCTAAAAGAAGCATCTGAGCAAGGCGTAACTGCAATACTTGAAAAGTATGCAATTTACCCGGCAACCTACTATACCTGGAAGAAAAAACTGGTAATTCAGGGAGAGAAAGACTTTGGGAAAAAAGTCGATAAAGAAAGACTGAAAGAGATAAAAAGATTAGAAGCTGAAAACTTGAAGCTTAAACTGCTAGTTGCTGAAAAGGAACTGGAAAACAGAATGCTTTCAGAGTTGAGAAAAAAGCCCTAAGCCGAAGTGAGATAATAGAAATAGTGAGGAGTTATATTTCATTTGGGCTAAAAAGGGACAAAGCACTAAACGTTGCAGGTATCAGCAAGGATCAATATTACTATCAGCCTAAATCAGGCAAAAAAGGCGCGCCTAAAAGCAAAAGCACCGATAAAATTGAGGGTAAAAAGATAGTCAAAGTGAGCAATAAAGAGGTTGTAGCATTTATGAAAGAACAAAATTCTGATCCGGATTTAAAATATGGATATCATAAAATGACAATCGAGTTGATGATCAATGGCTTTATAATCAACCACAAAAAGGTATATAGGCTTATGAAAGAGGCGCATATGCTTGAACCTAAGACCGTCAACAAAGAGAAAACGTATTGCAAATATAGGATTGTGACCCCCGAAGGTCCATTGGAGCTGTTGGAAATTGACATCAAATATGTATGGGTTGAAAAGCAAAAAAGACATGCTTATATCTTGACAATATTAGATACCTTTACAAGGAGTGTATTGTATTGGGCTGTAGGATTTACAATGCGCGCAAAGCAGATCCAAATGGCTTGGGAGTATGTGATTGAAAATTATTTACAGCCTATGGATATGCTAAAAAAAGGAATACATATTGAAATTAGGAATGACAATGGACCTCAATTTAATGCCAATGCAATAAAAGAATTTTTAGCAGAAAATTATCTAAATCAGGTTTTTACGCATCCATACACACCTCAGGAAAATGGGCATGTCGAGAGTTTTCATAGTATATCGGGGAGACATTTGGACGCAAATACGTATTGGTCTTTGGAACAATTAGAAATTGACTTAACTTTGTTTTATGGAAAATACAACAACGAAAGGCTTCACAGTTCAATCGCCTATCTTCCTCCAAATACATTTTGGGAATGCTGGAATAATGGGCTGATTTCAAGGCAAGTAAAGCCAAATAAAAGAGTTATATTTAAACTTAAAATCCCTTATCATGAGCTTGAATTCGGGAAGTAAGAACCGGAGGGAAGCTGTTCGCTTCAAATCAGAATGGCTCGATGCCATTCTGATTTGAAAAAAAAAGAGGTGAGAGTGGTCCCACCTCTTGGAACTTTCGGTATAATAGTCACCGTCGGTTGCCGTTCGCTACAGCAAAAGTACGACGAATATTATTTAATTTTTAACCGTCTGTAAAATTGTCGGATTTATAGGGGGCCAGACCATAGAAAAAGAAAAATAGTAGTGGATACATGATTCTATTTTGTTTTAAAATTTAAAAATTTCAATTGTAATAAATATCAAGATATGTTTATATATTAAGGTACTATATTAAATTCAACAAC
>CAINVS010000394.1 GCA_903854205.1 uncultured Bacteroidota bacterium
ATCTAACATCAAAAATGGCAAACGAAATACTCGCAGAACAGCTTGATAAGTTAAAAGCTATCTTAAAAAAATGGGAAAAAGAACTTGAAACTTATACTAATTGGGCATTACAAAATGACGGTATACTTAGTAAAGAGGAAAAGATTGAAATAAATAAGCGAAAAGAGGATATCGCGGCCATTTTTAAAAGAGTTACTCAAATTGAAAAAGCAAAAATAGGTACTGCCACAGAAAAGCCTTTGGTTGAATTTTTTGAACCGAAAGTAACAGAAAAGGAGCTGAAGCCTAAAATTGAATTACATAAAACAGAAGAAAGAAAGGTAGAATTATCTGACGATGATTCTCATCTTTTCTTTGAGATATCTGGAAAGGGAATAAAAGCAGGTGCGAAAATAAGTAAAGATACTCCCAAAATTAAAACTATTGTTCCAACTCCTTTTCCTTTTGAAGTGGGTTGTTTTGGGAAAGTTGAATTAAAAGCAAGTGCATTAAAAGAAGGGGAAAAGGTTGGTCTTTCCATTGAACTTGGCGGAGCATTGGTTATATTTATAGGGGTTGGAAACATTGATGTAAAAATAAGTCTGAGAGCAGAGGGCTCCATAAATGGGGAAACAAGTTTCGGATTGTATCGAGATAATCCTGACAGATCAGGAGATACTTTTGAAATTGCAGTATATGCCAATGCAAAAATTGTAGGTGAATTTTTGAAATTCTCTTACGAAGAACCACTTGTTAAAGTTCCTGTCGGTAAATTAGTTGTACAGGGACTTCTTGTTTCTGTTGATACCAGTCAGATTGACCTAACTGCAATCGCAAATGCAGCTAAAAAAGTTGCTGAAGTACTTTGGGAAAAAGCCGTTGTAAAAACTGCTGAGACCATTGGAGATGTTGTTGAATATCTTGGTGGGCCCAAAAATCCAATGGAAGTTGAACAACGGATTAAAGAGGGAGATGCTTTATTTCAGCAATTGCTCGAAGATAGAAAAAAACTGCTTTACGCCGCCGATATTAAACCATTCTGTCATCAGGCGGAATTCGATGTTGTAGATGCTAAACTTTCTGAATTTAATAAATTATTAAGTGAAGATAAAGATAAAAATGTGATTGTAGATAGCTTTATGTCTACGCGAAATGCTATTATCGAGGTATTTGACAAGGCTAAAAACAGAAAAATTGAACACCAAAACAAAGCAAAAGCAAAAGAGCTTACAGATAATGATGAATTAACTAAACTCAAAGCTAAGGATGCTTCTATAGAATCTCAGGTAAAATATGGCAAATTAGGCGGATACTACGCAGAAGCACAAGGTCCCGGAAATGTTCTTCACAAAAAAATTCACGAAGATCAGGATGTAAAAAGAAAAGCGAATGCCACAGTAGTCCATAATAAAGGATTTAAACATTGGGACAATGCAAACAAGGCCTGGCAAAAAAGATTAACCCTGTCGACAGACAGTATTGAAAATCTCAAAACCAGAATTGAGCTTGGAAATTATGCCATTAGTGAGTATTTGCTAACAAAAGAAGAATGGCTTAAAGGAAAAGATATTTACTAAATTAAGGACTATTAAAATTAAAAAATAGCAGATGTTGAATTTGGCGCATTATCAAAAGCGTTACAAATTTCTGTTGCCATGTACTACCAAAAGCTACTGAACAGCCCTTATGTTAATCTTTTATCTTTATTAGCGCTCTCGACATTGGGCAAGATCGGCTTGCTTATCATTACATATTTTCTACTTTTCCTCTTTTATCTTTTATCTTTTTAATATTTATACCTTTCCTGCCATTGTCTTGCCAACTGCTGTTTGATTTTTTCTTCAGCAGAGTTATCGCCGGGCTTATAAAATACCTTTCCTGAAATAGCCTGAGGTAGAAATTCCTGATTGATAAAATTGCCGGGATAGTTATGGGAATATTTATAATCTTTGCCATAACCCAAACTTTTGGCCAGAGCTGTCGGCGCATTGCGTAAATGCAATGGGACTGGCTGATTGCCCGTTTTTTTGACAAAGTCAATTGCTGCATTTATGGCCATATAGGCTGAATTGCTTTTGGCCGAGCAAGCCAGATAAATCACAGCCTGAGATAGAATAATTCTCGACTCAGGATAACCGATCCGCTCTACCGCGTCAAAGCACTGATTGGCGATTAACAGGGCATTTGGATTGGCTAATCCAATGTCCTCAGCAGCCAAAATTAAGAGTCGGCGGGCAATAAAATTCAGATCTTCACCGCCTTCAATCATGCGTGCCAACCAATAAACCGCCGCATTGGGGTCACTGCCGCGTATGGACTTGATAAAGGCCGAAATAATGTCATAGTGCAGCTCTCCGCCCTTATCGTAGGCAGCGATATTCGATTGCAGGGCATTTTTTACACCCTCGTCGGTGATAATAACGGTTTCCTCTTCGGGCGTAATACCCACCATCAATTCCAAAATATTCAGTAATTTGCGTGCATCACCGCCGGCATAGCGCAGCATCGCCTCTTCCTCTTCAATCTGTATTTTACGTGTTTTAAGAATCTCGTCATTTTTAATGGAATGATGTACCAATTCCATCATTTCTTCGCGGCCGAGCGGTTCAAGCACATATACCTGACAGCGGGAGAGCAGGGCCCCGATGACCTCGAAAGAAGGATTTTCAGTCGTTGCGCCTATCAGTATCACAACACCCTGTTCAACTGCCGCAAGGAGCGAATCCTGCTGAGATTTGCTGAAACGGTGAATCTCATCAATAAACAGAATAGGCGAGGGGGTATTAAAAAACTGCTGTCTTTTTGCTTTGTCGATGGTGTCGCGCACATCTTTTACCCCCGAACTGATAGCAGAAAGGGTATAAAATGGCCTGTTCAGCTCATTTGCCAGAAGATTTGCCAATGTAGTTTTTCCGACACCGGGAGGTCCCCAAAGGATAATTGAGGGTATATGTCCGGTACGCAATGCGTTTCGCAATGCGCCCTTTTCGCCCACCAGGTGTTTTTGTCCAACATATTCGGCCAGTGTTTTTGGCCGCATTCTTTCTGCAAGTGGCTGCATATTAATGTATTAAAATATTATTATCGTTTGCAATTATTAACTGTTTTAATAAAACAAGTATACAAAGATAGGGAATTTTAAACGCTAATTACTTTGGAAATATTCGTTTTATGCCGGATTTTGTAACTTGCAGTTTAAATAATAAACATGAGCAGAACATTGGATCCCGCCGATCAGCGTTATTTCGGTATCGGAATTTTCAGACCGAAAACAGCAGAGAATATCGGCACACTCTGGCGGACAGCCTATATTTATGGTGCCAGTTTTATCTTTGTCATTGAAGCTAAATACAACAAAAAAAGTTGCGATATACTCAAGGTATGGTCTAAAATTCCATTGTTTCAATACGAATCGACCGAGGCTTTTTTGGAAACTGTTCCTTACAGTTGCAAGCTTGTAGGCATAGAAATGGATCAGCGTTCCATCCCCATCAAAGATTATGTACATCCCGATAGGGCCGTCTATCTGCTGTGTTCAGAAGATAACGGCATTCCTAAAATAATAAAAGATAAATGTCAGGATTTAATTGTACTGCCCGGAGAACGCTCGCTGAATGTGGCAGTTGCAGGGAGTATTGTTGTTTTTGATAGGGTGAATAAGTTGGGGATTTGATTGCAAATATTTTGTTGTCAAGCTAATTCAGGATAAGTCAATTTTACTGGAGGACTAATTGGATTTATCAACCAACTTTTTTTAACTCATTCAAAACCATTTCTTTATCGACAAAAAATAAGTTTGTATAACTGGGAAGCAAAAGGCTTGCTGCAATTTCTGAGCCGTAATGTTTTTCGATTTTTTGCGCTTCTTCATTCAGTGCAATTGCCCATCCACCCAAACAATGTGTTTCACCCTCGTGCCAATGCTTTACATTTAATGAAGCCGGATTATTTAAAAGTTTTGCTGCAATTTCTTTAATGAGTTCATTTTCATTGACCTTAGTTCGGTCAAATTGCACCCTTTCGCTTATTAAATTCAGCACAGGCGCTATACTTGACTTTAAAACAATGTCGGCTAGTTCATGCAATTCCAAGGGCATTTGAATGAGTTGCAACGCAGCTTCATCTTTTTTATCGCTATACTCAAATATCTCCCAAAGAAATTCTTTGTCGGGATTCAAATTCAAACAGTACTCAGCCGCTTCATTCGTTTTTACCGTTCCTCTCCAGATGAGATAGAATAAATCGTCATAATCTGGAGATTGCGCCTTCAATCTTTCCCAAGCCTCATCGGCAAATTGATTACTTCGGATGAGGTTTACCAATTCCTCTATACTGAGTGTTTTTTCCAATAACAATTGCGCTGCCTCTTTCTGCTTTCTTCCTGTGTCGGCATAGTTGTTTACAAAATCCATCAATTCCTCGTTTGTTGGGTTTTGTTTTAATAAATACTCCCATGCAATCTCATGTAAATCAGTGTATTGAATGATGGAAATCAATTCCTTATTGCTGGGCGATTGTTGCAGCAATTTTACCCAAGCCTCTAGTTTGAAATTAGAATATTCAATTATACTATACAACTCATCGTTATCGGGCGAGCCTTTTAAGAGCGCTTCGGCTGCCTCATCTTTAAGATTGGAATAACGCATGATGCTTTCAAGCTAATCATTACTTGGACTTTGTTTGAGTAACAATGCAGCAACCTCATCATTTTTTGTTGATTCAAGTATTGATTTCAGGTCTTTATTGTCGAGCGTAAAATGCTGTAATAGATAAGCTAAGGCTTCCTTCCTTTTATCCGAGCAATTTATCAAGTATATCAAATCTTCTTTCTTAGGAGATTGTTTTTTGTACAATTCCCAAGCTTCCTCTTGATACTTTTTCGTTTTTGTGATGATATGGTCTAAATCATCGCAGTTGGGATTTAAGGTTTTTAAAAATTCCCATGCCTCATCATCTGCTTCACGAATTAGGCTGTTGATTACGTATTTCTTGAGTTTATTATTAAAATTCATAATTTAAGTGCTTAGACAAAATAAATTAGCGACAAGTTACCTGTTAAATCTTTGAAATTCAATAAATTAAATTCGTACTCTCTACTTTTGTCCCCCTACTTAAGCATATTTACCTTTAAAAGCCGCCTTTTCAAACTCGCTCATTTCCGCCCATTTTTTAATTCTCTTCCATTTCCTTTCATATGGATGATAAGGCTCAAAATAGTTCTCTACAACAAGGTCCTTTTCATAAGGGTAGTAGTGGTATTTGAATGTATGTCCTCCAATTTCTAAAATAGATTTTATTAAGGCATGCCAAAAATACATGCTTTCTGCTCTGATACCACATTCAATATGAAATGAGTTCTTTTCTATGAAATCGCCAAGGGAAATAGAACTAAAATCAGCACAAGAAAAATAGGGTGTGTTTATTTGTAAAAAACCTCTGGAGTTATCAATTGTAGTCAAATTATCGATAATATCATCTTGATCTGTTATTAATTTATCCAAGTGCAAATATGCCTCAAAGTTTAAACGCAAACCCGTTATTTCAAGAAACTTCTCTTTGATCGCTTTAACCGTTGGCAGCCCTTCCTTGAAATAAAATCGATGTCCGTAAATTCCCATTATAAGTAATTTTTTGTTGTTTTTTTGGGGATATTTTGTTGCATCTTCCTTAGGTTGAGATACAAGTACAGCGCCATTTTTAATGCTTTTTTGAATTGATAAAACAGGAGGAACTTATTTCAAATAATCAACTGTCCCTGTCAATTCAGACCATCTTGCCAGTAAAAATCTTGCATAATCGTAATGCGCAATACCATAAGTGCCCAAAGAATAGCCATCATTTACTTCTACCAGTTTCATTGTGCCCTTTTCATCTACACCAAAATCCAAGGAATAGGCTGCAGGGGCCGATATAAAGTCATTGACTGCGTTTTGAATTACGGACAATTCTAATTTTGCATCCCATGCCCCGCGATAAAGCCTGATGTCCAAAATTTGACCATAGCGGATAAAACAGCGCCATTCGGCAATAAAATTTACAGGTTCTGAGCACCAAATCGGCGTTTCAAAATCGCTGCTGCCCAATCCTATAAAATCTTTATGTTCCCAAATCATTTTGCCGGTAAATTGTTTGGTCAAATCTTTGGGTTTTACAAAAATACCCCATTTCTCCGGTGTTTGAATTATTGTTTCGAGTTTTGATTCCCAAACCGCTCTGCCAAGGTATTTTCGCAGTTCCAAAGGATAATCCAGTTCCTCGGTATTTGTTATGCCCAATAACTCCAAACGCTTGCGCACATTACCCACTC
The DNA here is from genome assembly GCA_903854205.1 of uncultured Bacteroidota bacterium. Lineage (GTDB taxonomy): Bacteria > Bacteroidota > Bacteroidia > Chitinophagales > Saprospiraceae > Saprospira. The sequence continues at coordinate 6,287 of CAINVS010000394.1, forward strand.
CTCCTACGAACAGGTGTTCGGGATTAAGTTCTGCTACTTCCTCGGCGCGATAGTATTTTTTGATTTCCCAGCCTAAAAACTCAAAGCCTTTATAGGCTACAAAGGCATTTACATTGAAAAATTCTCCCTGTTTGTCAGTTTGTATGTAGGACAGCATTTGTTCGTAATTCTTGAGGATAGTGATATTTTTATTAACCCTGTATGTTACGACTGGATTTAAGCTGTAAAATAACAAAAAATGCTAATTTTTAAATCATAGTCCTCCATTATATCTGATGTGGAACTTGAGCTATTAAAAGTTGGTTCTTTATTGAAGAAAGATTATCTTTACTTTACAAAATTAAAATTAAGATGAAATCACTCTCTCAAAATATTCCTGAACAGCTTACCTATGAAATTTATAATGGAAAACAGATACATTATAAAGGTTATAAAGACGTATTGAAAGGCGCAAAACAAATTGATGAAATAATGGGAAGCAGTTATATTCAATCACTTATCATTTCCCGACTTTTCTTATTGATTGGGAAGTTAATCAGTGATAATTTTGAAATTTTAACAAGTGAAGTAGGTCTAAAAATTGGGAAGAATTCCATGCGTGCAGCTGATATCGCCATTTATGAAAAAAGTAAATTGAAAAAAGTAAAAGACTTGAATAAACTTTTGGAAATACCCCCTAAGTATGTAATTGAAATTGATATTAAAGCAGCTAAAGAAGATATTGAGGATAGTGCAGGATATTATCACCAAAAAACTGATCAGTTATTAGATTTTGGTGTTGAGACGGTTATTTGGATTTTTACAAATTCAAAAAAAATAATGATTGCCCAAAAGGGAAAGAAAAATTGGGAAACAACAAGTTGGGCTGAAACTTTTTATACAATTGAAAACATAGCGCTGAATGTTGAGGAATTGACCAGATAAACTCCAAGTTTTTTTGTAAAATAAAATGCGGCAATGAAATTTCACATTTCATTGCCGCTTAGTTTTTTTATCAACCTTTTACTTCAACTTCTTAATCCCAAAATTGTACAGAATAAAGGCAAAAACATCTGCCTCTGCTTCAATGATTTTAGAAACCGGAGTGCCTGCACCGTGTCCGGCATTGGTTTCAATTCTAATCATGAGCGGATTTACAGAACTGCCCGAAGCCTGCAGCGCTGCAGCAAACTTGAAGGAATGCGCCGGAACTACGCGGTCATCATGATCGCCTGTAGTAATAAGTGTTGCAGGGTATTTTACCCCAGATTTTGCATTATGCACGGGAGAGTATTTCAGCAGGTATTCAAACATTTCCTTGCTGTCTTCTGCAGTACCGTAATCATAAGCCCAACCTGCACCGGCGGTGAAGGTATGATAACGCAGCATATCCAAAACACCTACTTCCGGAATTGCGACTTTCATTAGCTCCGGTCTTTGAGTCATAGTGGCTCCTACAAGCAGACCACCGTTTGAACCGCCATTTATAGCCAGGAAATCAGAGCTTGTATATTTTTCTTTGATCAGGTATTCTGCAGCAGCAATAAAATCGTCAAAAACATTTTGTTTTTTCATTTGAGTACCTGCATCATGCCATTTTTTGCCGTATTCTCCACCACCGCGCAGATTGGCCACTGCATAAATACCGCCCATTTCCAGCCATACTGCATTGGGAGTACTGAAAGCTGGAGTGAGGCTCACATTAAATCCGCCATAAGCATAGAGAATAGTCGGGTTTTTACCGTCCAGTTTAATGCCTTTTTTGTAGGTAATAATCATCGGTATTTTAGTACCGTCTTTTGATGCATAAAACACCTGTTTTGACTCATAATCCCCTGATTTGAAATCAATTTTTGGTGACCAGTAGATTTCTGATTTTCCTTGAGCAGGGTTCAGCTTGTAAATGGAACGCGGCGTATTGTAATTGGTATATGAATAATATATGTCCTTTTCCTCTTTTTTTGCTGAGAATCCGTCAGCTGTACCAATTCCCGGCAATTCAATTTTTCGGATCAGTTTGCCTTCATAGTCATACTGTTCCACTTTTGAAGTTGCATCGACCATATAATGGGCAAAAATATAGCCGGAGCCGGTGCTTGGCGCCAATACAAATTCTTTTTCACCAATAAAATCCTTCCAGTTTTCTGAACTTGGTTTAGTTGCATCTGCAGTGACAATTTTTTGGTTAGGTGCATTCAGGTTTGTAACAATATAAAGCTTGCTGCCTACATTGTCCAATACATAACTGTCGCTTTGATAACCCTTTATCAATTGTACAGTAGGAGAATTTGGTTTTGACAAATCTTTCATATAAAGCTCATTACCAGAAGTGGAAACAGCTGCTGAGATGAAAAGATATTTGCCGTCTTCAGTGACAGAACCTCCAATATATCGTCTTTTTTGCTCTGCAGTACCGCCAAATATAAGGACATCGTCTTTTTGTTTAGTTCCCAGTTTATGATAATAGAGTTTGTGCTGATCGGTTTTCGCTGAAAGTTCGCTGCCTTTGGGCTTGTCATAACTTGAATAATAAAAACCTTCGTTTTCTTTCCAGGAAACGCCGCTGAACTTGATATCCACAAGGGTATCTTCCATAATTGTTTTGGTTTCAGCATTGATAACAATGACTTTGCGCCAGTCTGATCCGCCTTCCGAGATTGCATAAGCGGCTATTTTTCCATCTTTTGAAAAGTCGATACTGCCAAGTGAAGTTGTTCCGTCTTTTGAAAAAGTATTCGGATCCAGGAAAATCTTAGCCTCTTCTCCATTTTTTTGAGCGTAAAGTACCGACTGATTCTGCAGGCCGTCATTTTTGTAAAAATATTTTATGCCGCCTTCAAAGAAGGGTGCTGAAAGTTTTTCAAAATTCCAAAGCTTAGAAAGTCGGTCTTTGATAGTTTCTCTGTAAGGGATTTTTTTTAGATAGTCGAAAGTGAATTCGTTCTGACGTTTTACCCAATCTTCGGTTTCCTTGCTGCGGTCATCTTCGAGCCAACGATAAGGATCTGACAGCACTTTGCCAAAAAAAGTATCACTAACTGTTGAATCTTTCTTGGTTTCAGGATATTTGAATGACATTTCTTTTGCGGGTTTTTCATTGCCGCAGGCAGTCAGAATAACTGCTGCTGCTGCTGTTTCAATAATTGTTTTAATTTTCATAAGTAATTATAATAAGCTTTTAGATAAATAATCAATACAATCATGCAAAAGTAAAGATTCCTGAGCGATTTGTATTTGCAGCCGTCGAAAAAAGGGAGCCTTATGTCTTTTACTCCAATTCAAAATTGCTTATCTTGGCAAATAATAAAATATCATTACTTCTGAGCACTTACTTAATAATTAGAAATGTGCATTATATCTGATAAAATTAAATTTTGCAGTTGCGAAAATCTTCCTTTGGGGGATTATTATTGGCAAATATATCGTAGAAAAGAAGGTTTCATCGTCATTGGCAGTGTACACCTGAATAATATCAGTGAAAATACTTATCTGATCAATGTTGATACCCTGCTAAAAAGACTTTCGGATGCTGATGCTTTCGATTTTGAGTATCTGCCTGAGGAAGATGATAAATTCAGCGTGACACTGATGATTGATAAAAGTAAAATGGATTATCAGGAGTATTTTTTTAAATTTAAAAAAGGAAAATGGGACTCCATCAGTTCATTAGATCCTTATGAAAAAACTGATAAGCTTGAAAAACAGGGATGTTACATAACTTTCATGGAAGGAAAAATTCGGGAACACTACTAATAAATTATGATGAAGCTTTTAATTTTAATCACATTGTTAATTCTGCCACTCATGCTGAGGGCGCAATGTTTAGATTTAGACGGTAAATCTTACAAAACGCTAATGATAGCAGAAATGCAGTGGACTGCCGAGAATCTGCAAACTTCAAAATTTAGAAATGGAGACCTTATTCCGGAAACAAAAAGTTCGGAAGAATGGGTGCAATACTGTCAGGAAAATAAAGCTGCCTGTTGTTATTTGGACAATGATCCGACTAAAGGGAAGCTCTATAATTGGTTTGCAGTCAATGATCCAAGAGGGCTTGCCCCGGAAGGCTGGCATGTGGCCAATGATGCAGAATGGGCAGACCTCGCAAGATTTTACGGCGGCTGGAAAATTGCAGGCAAAAAAATGAAAGCGCTTCCTAAAAGGAAGAAGAAAAAAGCAGAACAACCGGAGCTCTTCAATGCTGTATTGCCAACCGGAATGCGATATTTGAGCGGCGCATTTGAGGATAATGGAAAAAGTTATTGGTGGAGCAGTACGCCAAAAGATTATGAAGGCGCAGGATTTCGTTGGATTTCAGATAGTTCAGATGTTTTAAATTCAGATATCTGCAATAAAAGGACGGGATATAGCGTGAGGTGCGTCAAGAATTAAACCTAACCTTTCTTTCTTTGACTTTTAATTATAACGAAGCTTTTTGATTTCATGAATTCTGCATTTTTTTTCAAATTTAATTGACTGGAAGTGCTGATGTCAAAATTCCTGTAAGAATTGCCAATCCAAAACTCAGTAATGTCCCAATCAAAATATATTCGGTTAGTTTTCTGTCTTTTGATTCTTTAAGATCTCCAAATCTAAAAACAGATTTAGCGGCCAATAAAAATCCTACTGCTTCCCAATGACCCGTTAATACAAAAGTAAATACAAATAATCTTTCCAACATACCAATATATTTTCCGGCATTTGTTAATGATTCGTCTTCGTTTTCGGATAATGCTATTGACCATTTTGCCATTAATGTCTGAATGATTTTACCACAAACTGCTGTAAGGAAAATTATTGCTGAGATATTAACCCATAAAACTTGATTTTGTAACCACCCCTCAAAATTAAATTCAGGTCGTTCCCAAAAATGATAAAAAACTACTATAAAAACAAGTTGTGACAGTAGTAAAACAATGAAACCTTTACCTTTTTCCTTAAACGAATATAATGTTATAATTTCTATTGTTCCCAATCCCAAAGTTGTCAATATTACTAATGGAATATATTTTAAATCTGCCGACAAGATTACTCCCAAAATTGCAAGTAGTATATACTTTGCGTAAAATTTTAATGATTTTGCTTTTAAATCAGCAAACTCAGAAGCCCATTTTTGGGGTTTAATAATATATTCTACTGTTAAATATGCCAAAACGAGTTTTGTCAGTATAATCATGGAATCATTATTTTAAGTTTTCTTCGAAAAATTTGGTCCAATTCCAATATTTCATCAATTTTCGCCCGATTCCACCTGCCACTGACTGAGCTTTGTTTTATCCCCAGTATTTTGCCTATTTCTTCCTGTGTTGCCTCCCTATTTTTGAGCAAAACTGACATTAATTGTGCAGAGGAAACTGACCAATTATCCATTATAATATTAGCCAATTTCAAGTACAGATTAACTTCTAAATCAAAATCCGGCCACACTGTCTGAATTGCAAGATTCAATTTATCTTTTTTCAATTTTTCAAATTTTTCCCCGGCAAAAATAAAAGCAGGCCCATTACTCTCCATGATCCTCGGAGCGGAAAAAGTTTTGTCACCAATACCTATCGCCATACGAACATCAATTTTGCTGTTAGTTTTGTTATCTTCATTTGGTGAAATACTTTTGAGCAGTGCTTTGATTTCTATCGCCTTATACAAAGCTTCTTCCGGATGATTAAGTTCTAACTGAAATAAGTCGCCCCAGCCCAATTCCCATTGTTTAGGCGTTTTTCCCCATTGGGCCAACAAGGTTTTTAGCGCAGCTAACCATTTCTTGGGATTTTTTAACTTTCTTGAAGCGATAATGTCTCCTTTTATAACAGCTACCATACAATTTTTGTCAGTATATTTAAAAGATTGAATTATCGTCGAATTAAGCAATAGATTGAATTATCGTAGAATTGAACAATAAATTGAATTATCGTCGAATTAAGCAATAAATTGAATTATCGTCAAATTACACAATAAATTGAATTATCGTCGAATTAAGCAATAAATTGAATTATCGTCGAATTAAACAATAAATTGAATTATCGTCGAAAGTAGTAATAATTTTTAAATATTTCAATAATAGAGAAAAACATTAATGCAAAAAGGCAAAAAGCACTCGCCTTTTGCCCGTCTGGTTTTTGTATTAGTATATTCTTGTTCAGATTTCTTTCTAGGTAATCAAAAAAATAATTCTACCACTTTCCAATCTTTCCATCTCTAAGCATCTCAGCATAAGCTTTTGCAAAATAAGTAAGAATAACATCGGCGCCGGCGCGACGGATACTCATCAGCATTTCGGGCATCGCTTTTTCAAAGTTGAGCCAGCCATTCTGACAGGCAGCGGTCAACATTGCACATTCTCCACTCACGTTATAAGCTGCTATTGGAATATCGTAGTTTTGTTTCAATAAAGCAATGATATCCAAATAGGGCAGGGCAGGTTTTACCATCAGGAAATCTGCGCCTTCGGCAACATCCAAACTGGCCTCTATCAGAGCCTCGCGGCTATTTGCCGGATTCATCTGATAGGTTTTTTTGTCCCCTGCTTTTGGGGCAGAATCCAAGGCATCGCGGAAAGGACCGTAAAAAGCAGAAGCATATTTTGCTGTATAGGACATGATAGAAACATCGCTGTAGCCGGCTTCATCGAGTGCATGACGGATATAACCGATTCTGCCGTCCATCATATCGCTTGGACCAAGAATATCCGCCCCGGCCTGCGCCTGCGCTACTGACATTTTAGCCAAAATTGGCAGAGTAATGTCATTGACAATTTCTCCCTTTTCATTTACATAACCATCGTGTCCGTCGGAACTGTAAGGATCCATAGCCACATCTGTCATCAGGCAGATTTCAGGAAAGGTTTCTTTAAGCTTTCGCAGAATGTGCAGATAAAAATTTTCCTCAGCATAGCTGTAGGAAGCAGTTTTGTCTTTAAGTTTTTCTTCAACTGCCGGAAAAAGTACATAGGTGCCAATGCCCAATTTTAGGCATTCTTCTACCTCAGGCAACAGCATATCAATACTCCAACGGAAATTGCCGGGCATTGATTTTACCTCTTCTTTGATGCCCTTGCCGTCATAGACAAACAGCGGATAAATAAGGTTTTCAACACCCAAATGTGTTTCTTGGGCAAAGCCTCTGACAGCTTTATTTTTGCGGTTGCGACGTGGACGTGATAACATAAATTGATGTATTTGGTAGAAAGTAGTGGGTACTTGGTACTTTTAACTATAAAATAGTAAAATTACTTTATGGCAAAATAAGGCAAGAACTCATAGTTGTCTTTAGCAAATTTTGTTTTATGAGAACGAGATGCAGTAGGGGATAGTACTCTCTACTTAGTACCAAGTACCCGCTACTTTAATCTAATTGCCGAACATATTAACGGGGTCATAATAAAAGAACCATATAAAGGAGCCCAAAACTGTTGGAAACATAATTCCCCTTATAAATTCCTCATAGCGGTTTTTATTGGCAATTAATACGGGTATAAGGTTTGCACAAATAGATAAAAGTGCAACGGTACTTTGTTTGAAACTGAAATTAAAATTCTCGGCCTGCATAAAAGCAATATTTACACCCCAAACAAATGCAAAGGCTAAAACAGGCAGGAAAATACCAATGATGAGACCGTGTAAGAAATTGTTTTTTATCATAATAAAAAAAATGTGATTTAATAAAAGTAAAAACAGCAATCTGAGATCTCTACCATAATTAAGAACATCAATAAAGTTACAATCTATTCGAAGGTTCAATATCCATAATCTAAATATCCAGAAATTTCATGGCAGGAATAGCTTTATGTGCCGTCAAATCGTGCATCGACGGCACGATGGATACATATCCGTTTTCTAATGCCCAAATATCGGTATCTTCTCCGGAATCTTCGCAGTTGAATCTGCCTGAAAGCCAGTAATAAGGCCTTCCGTTTGGATCGACATTTGGAATAAACTCCTCTGCCCAATGTCCTTCAGCCTGACGGCAAACTTTTGCGCCTTTTATTTCAGAAAGCGGTCTTTTTGGAATATTGACATTCAGTAAAAGTGTGCCATGCATACCGTTTTTCAATACCTTTTCAATGATTTGACGGGCATAATGCTGAGCTGCCGTGAAATCTGCATCCATTTTATAATCGAGCAATGAAAAGCCGATTGAGGGAATTTTTTCAATGGATGCTTCCATGGCAGCCGACATGGTGCCGGAATAAATGATATTGATGGAAGAGTTGGAACCATGGTTTATACCCGAAATGCATAGATCAATTGTTCGGTCTTTTGTCAGGACATGTTTAGCCATTTTGACGCAGTCGACCGGTGTTCCGGAACATTCGTATGAAGTAATGCCTTCAAAAAGATCCACTTTGTAAAGACGAAGCGGATGTTCCAGCGTAATAGCGTGTCCCTGTCCGGATTGCGGACTGTCTGGAGCGACAACCAAAACTTCACCAAATTCACGGGCTACTTCAATTAGCGCTTTTATGCCCGCTGCGCCTATTCCATCGTCATTTGTTACTAATATTAGAGGTTTCATGTTATGAATTATGAATTATGAAAGTTGAACCGAGCTTTGCGAGTTCTTTAATTATAAACCGAATGTAGTGAGTTATTTAATTTTGAACAGATCTTGAGAGTGCGCTATAATTATGAATTTTCTTGTATCAGGTATCTAGTAACAAGAACGTAGCAGGTACCAAGTACCAGATACCAAGTACCAAGTACTAATTACTAATTATTAATTACCAAGTATTTTACTCATCAGATATTCATCCACGTATTTTCCGTTCACAAAGATAGTCGCTTTTTTTGTGCCTTCGATTTCAAATCCCATTTTTTTATAAAGTGCTATTCCTCTTTCGTTGTGGGTCATAACAGTCAATTCCATGCGGATAATGCCTTCATTTCTGGCCCAGACTTCAGCGGCCTGCATGAGTGCTGCACCGATTCCTTTTCCCCATACGGATTGAAGTACTGAAATGCCTATGTGAACAGCATGTTTAACCCGTTTTCCGCGGCCGAGCATATAAAAAAGAGATATTTGACCCAAGAGTTTTTCATTTTCTTCAGCGATAAAAATAACCTGCATGCCCGATGAAATGGCCATTGTTACCTGAAAAGGCGACAACTGACGTTCTCCGGGTTCGCCGGTCATGAAATCTGATTCGACATCGGTGGTATTAACCAGGTCGAGAAAAGCGGCAGAATCGCTGGAGCGCATACGGCGAATTGTGTACATACAGAGTTAAAAGATAAACCGAGCTTTGTGAGCTCAATAAATTAAAAAAATAAACCGAAGGACCGCGAAGCGAACGATAGCATTGAACATTCAATAACCATAAACAATTCGCTTTTGAAAGATTTTTAACTTTTTACTTTTATCTTTCTGTTGCTATGCAAATTTCTATATTTTTAGGCAGAAATCGACCCAATTATGAATAAAAATAACATCGGACTCATTTTAGGTCCTCTTTTTTTTGCAATAATGTTTTTCGTTGAGCCGACAGGCATGAGTGATCCGGCCCGATATACATTGGGCACAACCCTTTGGCTGGCTGTCTGGTGGATAACAGAATGTGTACCTATAGCAGTTACGGCAATGCTTCCGCTGATGATTTTTCCGATGCTTGGAATTATGAATATCAAAGTAGCAGGTGCTGCATACGGCGATCCTGTAATCTTTCTTTTTATTGCCTGTTTTATGCTGGCAACAGCTATTGAAAGATGGAATCTGCATCGAAGAATTGCACTGAATATTATTGCTAAAATTGGCTCCAAACCTTCTATGGTAGTGTTGGGTGTGATGCTGGCTACCGGTTTTTTATCCATGTGGCTCAGCAATACGGCAACTACTATTATGATGTTGCCGATAGGTATTTCTTTGGCAAATGAGTTGGGAGCAGAAAATCAGGATGCTAGATTTAAAAGTAATTTCACAGTTGTATTGCTTTTGGGAATTGCCTATGCCTCTTCAATAGGCGGTATTGCTACACTAATCGGAACACCGACCAACATTATTTTTGTGGGTGCTGTCGCTAAAAGTTTCAATGAAGATGTTTCCTTTGTAAGTTGGATGCTTTTTGCTGTTCCTCCAACGTTTTTATTGTTGATTGTCAGTTGGTACTATATGGTAAATTGGGGATTTGGAATCCTAAAAATGGAAAAGTCGTTAAAAGTAGATTATCAGAGTTCATCAACAAAGATAAAATCTTATTTAGGGCAGTTGGGAAAGGTAAGCTATGAAGAAAAAGTTGTTTTAATTGTATTCGGATTGGCTGTCCTGGGTTGGATTTTGAGGGCATTCTGGTTGAAAAATATTATTCCCAATGATGCAATCATAGCAATAGCTGCTATGACGGTTCTTTTTATTATTCCTTCTAAAAACAAACCGCAAAATGAACCGAAACTCATCGACGAAGGGCTTGATGATAAAAATGACAGTCCAAGAACAATTCTTGATTGGGACACTGCAGTTCAAATTCCCTGGGGTGTTATTTTGCTGTTTGGTGGCGGATTGTCACTTTCCGTTGCTTTTGAAAGCTCAGGACTTGCTGCATGGTTGGGATCTAATGTGAGTATACTTCAGGCTTTGCCTTTTTTTATACTCTTATTGCTGGTGGTGACTGCTGTGAATTTTTTAACGGAGATCACTTCAAATGTGGCGACCGTTTCTATGGTACTGCCAATACTGATTCCTATGTCACAGGCTTTTAATATTCACCCTTATTATCTGATGATAGGTGCCACAGTTGCAGCATCCTGCGCCTTTATGCTGCCCGTTGCAACAGCCCCAAATGCGATTGTGTATGGTAGCGGAAAGATAAAAATTGGGCAGATGATCCGAACCGGTTTTTGGTTGAATATTATTTCGATAGTAATTTATACGCTATTCATTTATTATACTCTGCCATTGATATGGAAGCTGCACTAATCTGAGATGACTAAACTAAAGTTTCTTCAGTCTCATCAGGTTTTTTATCTGCAAATACCCAGAATTTCTGACCCAAAAAATTAAAGACAGCAGTAAATCCTGTTGTCAGAATAATTGCAAATAAATGTGCACCAATTTTAATGCCTACAAAGGCTAATATATTATTGGCCAAGCTAAATGGGAAGTAATTGATATACCCCTGTTTTTCCAGCAACTGCAAGAAGAATGAGTTCAGGAATACATTGACGGCTAAAGAAATGGAATATAAAATCAACGATTTGATAATTCGTTCTTTCGTATGGTCGGTTTTTCTCCAGGTCCAGCGGTTGTTCAGGGTATAAGTAACTGAAAATCCGCAAAGAAAGGAAATAGCTTTAGCTACCATCTCGTTTTCGAGGCCAAAAACAATTTCAGGAAGCATCTGTAGTACTATAAAATAGCAGATAATATCCGTCAGTACTGCCAAAATGCCTATGATCACAAACTTTATGGCTTGTTTATTAGATTCGGGCAGTTTTTTTAAATTAGCTTTCATGCAGATATATTATTCCTTGGAGTCCGAATTGAATTTTAAAGTGATATACCAAATCGGATTTTTTTATTAGTTCGGCAAAGTTAAACAAAGTAAGCAAATTCAAATATATATTATCTGATAACTTTATCTAATATCCGCATTGGTGTCATATTCATAATTTAGTAATAAACAGAAATGGGCAGTCCGAAAAGTCTCGACGGGCCCTTGTTTTATCTGAATTTATAATGTTGAATTAATGCATTTAATCAAATCTCAGGCTTTAGAAATTACTTTTGGATGGCCCTTTTTTAATGCAAACGATATAAATTCAGCTGTTTATTTTGGAAGTACCTCTGTTTTTTCGCCAAAATACTGAACAAAACGCATGAAATCGTTTGATAGATTAGAGTTGTTCGTTGCTTTAAAATATGTTTCTGCAAGACCTCTCAGTGTCTGATACATAAATTTATCCATTTCTATCACCTGCATTTCAGTAGTCCAAAGGTCAATTTTATAAGTATCGCGGTGGTCCTTGTCGAAAACGGAAAGCAGCATGGCTTTACATTCAATAGGCTCCGGTTGCCCCTCGGTCGCTGACCATTCCATGTGAATAGGCACACGTTTGTCGTCCAGGCCTACATTTATACTGATAAGATTATTGCTTTTTATTTTATCCTTGCTCATGGTAAATTAGATTGTCAGATTATGGATTATCAGAAGGCAGATTATAGATCTTATACTTTGTTTTTCTTAAAATAACTTGGTTGCTTAAAATTAAGGTTGATCACTTTGCTCACTTTGCGTGATTCCTTATGTGCTTTGCGGTTAAAAAATGACGAGCAGATATTTAACTCAGCTCAATAATTCCTTCAAAAACCTGTACCGCCGGTCCACAAAGCCAAATATCAGAAAATTCTTCATTTTGAAATTGAAAATGAACTGACAATTTTCCGCCTTTTACAGTGATCTCAATTTTGTGAAAACCTTCTTTCTTATCGGTTTTTTGCAGAAAATAGGCTAGGGCAGAGGCTGTTACACCTGTTCCGCAGGCCAGGGTTTCATTTTCCACACCCCGTTCATAGGTGTAGACTTTCAAACAATTTTTATCCGTAATTTCTACGAAATTGACATTCACACCTTTAAGCCTGTAAGGCTCATTGTATCGAATGTTTCTGCCTGTATTGAAAACATCTACTTCATCTGCGTTTTCAACAAAACGGATATCGTGCGGAGAGCCCGTGTTTAGATAACAATGGCTTTCTGAAAGAAAAACATCCTGAACCTTGACCATTTTTAACTCTACAAAGTCTGAAACGGGAATTTTGGTCTCATGTTCACCATCAACGGCCATAAATTTTGTTTCTTTCTCCACAATGCCCAGAAAATGAGCAAATGCAGCAATACAACGACCGCCGTTACCGCACATTGAGCCCGGATTGCCGTCAGCATTGTAATAAATCATTTCAAAGTCATATCCATCCAAAAGCTGAAGCAGCATCAATCCATCAGCTCCTATTCCAAATCGGCGGTCACAGAGTTTAGAGACTGTCTTTGGAGAAGGTGAATTAAAAACCCCACTGCGATTGTCTATGACAATAAAATCATTGCCTGCTCCCTGATATTTGTAAAATTGAAGTTGCATAGCAGATAGCATTTTTGGAAAAACAAAAACCTTTTCTACAAAAGTAGAAAAGGTCGTTTGAAAATTGTGATCCTGTCGGGATTCGAACCCGAGACCCTTTGATTAAAAGTCAAATGCTCTACCGGCTGAGCTACAAGATCTACCGTGAAATAGACTGTAAGTAATAAAAACTATTTGTGATCCTGTCGGGATTCGAACCCGAGACCCTTTGATTAAAAGTCAAATGCTCTACCGGCTGAGCTACAAGATCGACCTCGATTTGCTTGTAATTTTGTATTTATTCTAAGCGGTTGCAAATATAGGGCTTATAAATCCATATTTCCAAGTTTTTTTTATTTATTTTCATATTATATTACGAAAAATCAGTAAAGGCTTAGTTTGCAGGCTATTATTTTTTTTGAATTGCACCCTCTGCAATGAAGTTATATGAAGTTTCTGCTGACTTTATCTTGGCAATCTCTTCTCTTGACAAACCATCGGCATTTGCGGCATGTCTCAGTTCTTCTATGCTTTTTACCACTTTGTAAGCTTCGCCCTCTACAATTACGGTTTTTCCTGCCCATTCTTTTGGTGTGGGTTTATGTTCTCTCATTTGAACGTGCAGGATTTTGCCTTCAGCAGTTTTGAAAGTAAACCAACATCCTGACATTTTGCATATTTCAACTATTGTACCTTCAACTTTTGATTTAAGGCCTTTTACCTTTACATCATCTTCAAGTGTTATTTCCTCCAATTTATCGCCCTTTTCCAGTTTGGCAATAATATCAGCGCTTTGAACTGCACCGTCTGCCGTAATTTTTTTCAGGCCATAGTGAATGCCGTCTCCTTTGTCTTCAGCGTCTGAATGCTTGTGATCGTGATCATGTCCATGATCGTGACCTGCATGTTCATCTTTTTTATTGTCAGCTGTATTTTCAGCGCTTCCATTACAGGAAAGGATTGCAAAGCTCAATAATATTAAGAAAGTCAGTTGTTTCATTGAATTATCTATTTTGAATTTAACAAATGGTTTGTTTTGTGACCGAAGGAACTATGTTTGCTCTTTTGATTTGTCGCTGTAAAAATAATCAACTGCTTCCGCAAATGCCTATCATTTTTGGCTTTTTACTTTTTTTTAACAAAAACTTACTAAATAAATTTTAATAAATGAAAATAGTTCTTAGCTTTGCAGGCCGAATTGGGATTAAATATCCCTGTTCGCAATTTATTAAAATCTATTTTTTAAAATTATTATCTAACAAGGTAAGATGTACGCGATCGTAGAAATTCAAGGACAACAATTCAAGGTGAGCGAGGGTCAAGAGATCTTTGTCCACCGTCTGGCTGCCAACGAGGGTGATAAAGTTACTTTTTCGAAAGTACTCCTCCTGGCCAAAGACGACACTTACCAAGTGGGCAAACCCACTTTAGCAGCTTCAGTAGCCTGCACTGTACTACAGCACGTAAAAGGCGACAAAGTTATCGTATTCCACAAAAAACGCCGCAAAGGCTACCGTAAGAAAAACGGACACCGTCAATTTTTCTCCAAAATTAAAATTGACAGCATCGCTTAATTAAAACATTTAATCCACGCAAAACTAAAAGAATAGAATCATGGCACACAAGAAAGGTGTAGGTAGCTCCGATAACGGCCGCGATAGTAAAAGTAAACGCCTGGGTGTTAAATTGTTCGGCGGTCAATTGGCTATTGCCGGCAACATTATCATCCGTCAACGCGGTACTAAGTTTCACCCGGGCCTCAATGTAGGTGTTGGTAGAGACTTTACTATCTTCGCTCTTTGCGACGGTATCGTTGAGTTCAAAAAAGGTTATAAAAACCGCTCTTACGTTAGCATTCTTCCACGCGAAGTTGAAGTAGTAGGTTAATCTATTTGCTGCGTAATTAAAATATAAAGGCCCGTTGAAGTAATTCAGCGGGTTTTTTTTGTGGAATCAGGTTAAAAATTGTCATATTTTAAATATTTTAATTAATACCTATATTCTGCTTAGTGTTTTCAGTTTTATATTAGAGACTATCTGTTTTATCGTCGTCCTGTTCTACGTGTAAGATATGTAAAAGTCTATGTATAATTGGCGCAAAAAAAACTGCGGTAATACTCAAAAAAGCGATACCGCTATACAGTGCATATAATGATGAAAATATTTTAGCTGAAGTTGTAGTCATTTCTACAACCGGCCCCATACCTGTCAAAATCATACAGGCCATATGAAAACTGTCAAGCCAGGAGATTTTGCCAAAATTATGATATCCCAAAGTGCCAATCAAAACTGAGATTATAACTAAGCCAAAAGCAAATAGGCCGTATCGACCAAGTCTGAATATGAAATGCTGTAGAGGCACTACAGTTTGTGTAATATGTTCTAATTTCATTGCTTTTTGATTTATTACTAAGTTATTGCAGTTTAATTCATGTCAGGTCAGCCTTAAATGATAAAGGCATTCTTATAATTTTCTGTACATAATAACCCCCTTAATAACAGGAACCCTCATGTTTCAATTCATGAACACAACAAAGATGAATAAGAAGGTAAGCGGATTAAACATCGAAAAGCGAATTTTATAAAACATAAAAAGCACAGTGCACAGAGCTACTATGAGCCTATAAAGTAAATGAAAAATACTTACTGCGGTGTTTATTTGAAATTATAAATTAGATCTTTAGCTTCAGCCAGTATTTCGACATCTCTATAGCCTTTTCTTTCTATGCTGATATTGTCTTTCCCAATATAAAATGAGGGATATGAACCAATGTCCTTAATCAGTATGCCACTTTGTACAAAAAGTTCAATCTTTTTGCTTTTGCCAAATTCAATAACTTTTTCAAAATTTGTAATTGCTCCCTTAGGATCTCCACTTATGTTGGCACTCGTACAAAGCAGACCCTGATAATTTGAAGTAAAAAAATCGGATGAGCCTTGCGCTTGCATCAAAAGAAGTTCTACCTGTTCAATCTGTTTTCTAAAAGCAGCTTTTTCAATCAAAACCTGATGGCGACTATCTTTAGTAACTTTACTGTTAGGATTCTTAGCATCAACATCGAATCGGATGAATGCACGTTCGAAAATAGAAATTATATCCTGAAGGTTTGATTCAATATGTTTAGGTAATATTTTTCGTAACGCTTCGCAATTACCTAATACGCTGCCATAATATTTACCTTCCAGTCTTGTTTTTGTTTTATCCAAGGCATTTGCGCCTTTTAAAGTATTAGGTGAAACCAACCCGTAAGTTCCTGTAAATTCTAGTATTATTACAGGATTATCAGAGTTAAAAATCTCCAATGTGCGCTCAACAAAATCATTATCAGTCAGATTAATTTCTTTCATCACTAAGGTATAATTTTACAATTTGCAATAGCCTTTCAAATTCCAGTTTAATTTCGTCGGGATTAACTTCTTTCGAGTTTTCAATTTTTGAGCAAATATGCATGGCCTCTGTAATTTCAAATACAGCAAAAGATGCTTTTAGCTTGTGTGCAAAAGCTTTTAATTCTGTCCAAGACTCTGATTCAATGAGAATTTTCATAGAATTCAAATCCTGAGTTGCTGTATGAACAAACAAAGTATACAGTTTATCTGCGTCTTCCTTTTTGTGAGCGTATTTCATCGCCAATTTTTTGACATTAAGATTTTCTGCATTACTGCCACTCGAATGCCTTAGAAAAATTTTTAGTTTGTCAATTAACTGATCGATCGTAAAAGGTTTTGCTATGTAAGCATTTATGCCCGCCTGATAACAGGAATCGATATCTTTCTGAACCGTGTTGGCCGATTGTGCTAAAATTGGCGTGTTAAGATTTAATTCATTTCTGATTATTTTTGATGCACTTATTCCGTCAAGTCTTGGCATTTGCAAGTCCATTAAAATCAGGTCGTAACTTTTATGACGACATTTCTGCACTGCTTCAATTCCATCCAAGGCCTTATCGATGTCAAATCCAAAATCTCCAAGGATGGTTTCGAGATAAAGAAGATTAACCGGATTATCTTCAACTATTAGAAGTTTTGAGTTTTCAAAAACGACTATTTCCTCATAATTTTGTTGCTGTTTGATTTCTTTATTGATGAGGAAAGGTATCTCGAAGGTGAATTCACTTCCCTTTCCCAGTGTGCTCTGTACCGTAATATTTCCCCCCATTTTACTGATGAGTTCTTTTACGATATAAAGACCCAAACCTGAACCGCCATGAGTTCGTGAAATTGAGTCGTCAGCCTGTGTAAATTTTTCAAATATTGTTTTAAGTTTACTTTCTTCTATTCCAATGCCACTATCCTTTAAAGAGAAGGAAAGTAATTCATTATCAGAATTGCAGCTGATAACAGAAAGGCTTAGGCGAACCTCACCTTTATCTGTAAATTTAATAGCGTTGCTGATGAGATTGGTCAGAATTTGGGCAAAACGAAGTGAATCGCCTGATACAAACATTACAACTTCGCTGTCTTTTAAAAATTTAAGACGTATTCCTTTTTGGTCAGCCTGAAATTTTTGTGATTTTAATACAGTATTAATTGTTTCTTCAAGATTGAAAGGAAAATCTACTAAGTTAAAATCTTCTGTTTGAATTTTAGAAATATCCAGAATATCATTTATCAGATTGAGCAGCAAGTGTGACTGATCGGAAATAATGTCGAGATAATTTCGCTGATTTTCTTCCAAGGAAATTTTCGACAATAATTTTGCCATTCCGATAATACCGTTGAGAGGGGTGCGCATTTCATGAGACATCTTTGCAATAAAATTCTGCTGTGCATTGCTGGCATTTTGCAACTGTTTCATAGATAGTTCAATCTCTTCAACATATTTCTTTTCTGAATCTACATAAATTATATTTGATAAGATGTTACCGGCAAGGCGACAGCAAAGCCTTAGTATACTTTGATATTCTTCGGTAAAGAAGTTTGGTTCTGAGCTTGCAAAACCAAAGGCACCAAGAGATTTGTTTTCTGTTGAAATAGGCATCCAAAGTCTTGATCTTACCTCAAATTCTCTTTTTCCGGATTTTACATAATAAGGCACATTTTCCGTTTGCATATCATTAATTACCAAAGGTTGTCTATTTGTAAAAACCCAGCCGGGATGTCGCTCCATAGCAGTATTTTCACTATATATTTTATCCTCCTCGGTAAATCCTTTGTTTGCGTATAGCCTAAGGCGATTCTCCTTGAAATCCCAAAGAAAAATAGAAGAATATGGTACATTTATAAACTCATCCACAACCTTAAACAAGGCATCTGCAAGTAATTGAGGGTCACCTGCAGTAGCTATGGCTTCGGTAATTGTACTAAGAAAATTGAGAGATTCCTTTTTTGTAGGATTATTGGCCATTTACTATGGTTTTTGGCAAAGATAAAAAAATGTCACAATAAATGTAGGTACATTTATTAAAAAAGATAAATAAATTAAA
>CAINVS010000395.1 GCA_903854205.1 uncultured Bacteroidota bacterium
ACATAAATTTTTTTTTCTTTTTACCAACTTTATTTTCCTTTGGTTTTTTTTTTTATGTCATAGTTAGAATGCAAGACCTGTGATTAACCGAAAATAGAGCATGGTAAAGCTTTTTTTTTTGGTAAAAGTTTGTCAACCGTCGTCCAAATCTCAAAGTAAGGTTTGCGCCGCGCATTTCTTTGGTGTGCATTCCATTTAATGTTAAATAGGTGTTTACATTTGGAGGATGGCCGATAAACTTTTACCAAAAAAAGCTTTACCATACTTTATTTGCGAAGTAAATCACATATTTTGCACTGTAACTGCATTAAAATTTTAGTGGCCGGCATTGCGCCGCATTCATTCAGTACTAATATTAATTTTTATAAAAATTATTCCTTCCTTTCCAGCTAATCACTTAGTTACTTCTGGAATTATTTCGGCATGGCATGGGCCCCCTTGCTTTGTGTTTTCCTGTTTTCCTGTTTTCCGGATCCGCGGGAGGAAGTAGAACTGTAGAAGATTGGAAGTTCATTTTTTAATCTTCTTTAGTGTTTTTTTTTCCTTTTCCAATATTTTTTTGATTTCAATTTTCCTTTCTTTAGTATTTTCCTTCCACCTTCAGTATGGCAGCTCCCCAAATTCCTTCCTATTGTCCCCCTACTAGCGAACCAACGCAAGATCGTTTCGGAAGTATTACTGAGGTAAAAAAATAAAAAAAGGAAATTCTTGGAAAGAGAGTTCCCTAGAATACCAAGAGCAATACGAAGTGGGCTTTGAATTTATGGAAAGACTTGTCGAAGTACCGCAATTTTGAAAATAATTTTTTTCTAAAGATTAATCTAGATATTATCTAGAAACGGTTGCCTAACTTTTTGTTCTAAGTAGGGAAGAATAATAATGGTCAATATCCTTCTCCAACGTTGTATCATATATGTGTTGCCTTGGAGCGTGTGTTGTGTGATAAGGCTTCGGCAGAACCTACCGAAACCTATGTGTCTTTGCTGAACGCTGATCGATTTAATACCGCGCGTAATGTAATGGCGTTCGATAGTATAATTGACGACAGGACGGCACATGGTGCGGGATCAAAAGAAAAAGCTAAGAACATTCTAAAACATAAATCGTAATCACAAAATGAGATTTGTTGCGAAGCTTGCTGGCGTATGTAATATCAACATACCACGGTTTACAACCTGGGCTTTTGTTAAAAAACGGCATTCGGTTTGGTGTACGCGGGAAAGCCGAACAAAAAAAAATTGTATTTTGGTAATATTTCTGTAGAAATGTGCAACAATTTTTTTTTTCCTTTGTGCATTGATGTTTAATCCAAATATTGGTCGCCACAAGCCAAATCAGGATATGTTTTTTTAATAAATTCATTTTTAAAATAGAGTAATTAATCATGTATATGTATATACGTATTTGATCCTATATAAATATTTTTCCTGCTTTTCTTTGCAAACGGTATAAAACATCCAATAGAAGGAGAGATCGATTATTCGTGCATATGAGACTCCGTACGACAAAGAAAACTGGTCCAGTTGAACTGTTACTTATGTACAAAAAAAGCCCAGCCACAAGAGAATGGTCCTTTTTATACAAAAAAGGTATGTTGATATATATTTTGAACCGCATTGTATATTATTTCCAGTTTCTCAGACTTTCTCAGACTTTCTCTCTTTCTCTCGAAATCTCTTTGCATTTATAGCTTTTTTTTTGTTGTTCATACAGAGCTCTACCCCCACGTTGCCTGCTGTTTTACAACACAAATACTGAGTTTCCCCGAAATCCAGGTTTTTGTTCCTGATGTGTGCAAAATTCTAGTTGCCAGTTGTCAGCGAGATTGCCATTACTACTCGGCGCACTAATCATGCCCTACGGATCACCCTTTGTTGTACAGTGTTATATCACGACAAGGTAGAGGAACAAGAGATAATGAAAATATCTGGTCATGGTTCGGAAAAGGCGTGTCGCAAATAAAAGCGACTCTCCACAGCTATCGAATTCGAGTATTCAACTATCTGCAAAAGCATTTTTGGAGGGAGTACGGTGGTGGGATCCGATCGCGAAGTTCCTGTTCCTAACAATATTGCCTTACTGCAGCTGCCGATTACAAAGCGTCCGCGGTTTAGGGGATCCGATGTACGACGCATTACTCCTATTGTCAAACAAGTTGCCGGAGTGCACCTACCAATCACGAAGCGTTCCCATTTTGGAATTGACGAAAACAACGTTTCTACGAATGTCATCCTAGCCTGCACCCCCTACACCGCCCGATAAGTATAGGTGCGTTTCCATAATTGTACATTTCGCTGCTCCAGTGTATCTGCATGGCCCTTCTGCAGCTGAATCATCGGAAGCTCTGGCGGTATAAAGAGTCCTGTTACAGTGGAGTCTTTGCAAATGGCTGATGGCAACGATATCGATGAATACCACGATTCTAACAACAATGCTGATGCTCTTCATGGTCCTTTGAGTCAGTTTGATGCAAGAAAAGATTCTGAATATGATTCTTTTCCCTCCACTATTCCATAACCCTCGTGAAAAAACATGGTTATTTAATTAATAAAAAAAATTAAAAAATCAAGCATTCTTTTTTTAATAAACATTTATTTGAATATCC
>CAINVS010000396.1 GCA_903854205.1 uncultured Bacteroidota bacterium
AATCAGGTATACCAATTCTTCAGTTTCTGGACGTGGAATGAGTACAGAGGGATTGACCAAAAACTTTTCTCCGTAGAAATCGGCTTCACCGACCACATATTGCCAAGGCTCTCCAATGAGCATCCTTGCTGTAATTACCATCATAATCTCCATCTCTCGGCGGTTAAACTGATGAACCTGATTATAAGGTTTTTTTTGTCGGAAAACATCCTCAATGATATATGTGGCAATGTTTTCAGCCTCCCTTTCAGGATAAATTTTACAGAGTTTCTCTGCAAGTTCGTTATAGGCGTCTTTAATATACACTTTTGAAAGCTTAACTTAGGAAATATGGGCTATTTCGAGAACCCTCCAAATGTAAAATTACACAATTTCGAGCAGATTATATTAAAAAACAACTGCTTAAATTAATTTACGATAGACAAAAACAGCTAAATAATTGAATAGCAATTAAAAATTAGGGCATGCCCCACTCAGCAAAGCTGGGGGTCGGGCTATCCGCTACGGTCTTCGTGCCTCGCCCCCGCTTCTATCCCTCATGCGGGAACAGGCGCAGCCTGGCGCTTCGCGCATGTAGGCCCCGCCCCCGCGCAGATTTGACAACTTTTTAAAAGTTGTCAAATCTAAACGCGCGATAATATATTTCAAAAAAATTTGGAAACTTTTAAACATTTTTTGGTTTCCATGGTTTTCATCATAGATTTACATCTGAAAAATAGAAGAATTGTTACATCGTGGAAACCCTAAAAACGAATAAAGTTTTACGGGTTTATATTTTTACAAAATTACCAAAACAATTTCAAAACAATAATAGTCAAAAAATATCGCATTGGACGAATTACAGAAAATATTAGAAGCAGCAGAAAATCTATTTAGAAAATACGGTATCAGAAGTGTGACTATGTCTGACATAGCTGCTCAGTTGGGAATTTCAAAGAAAACGCTCTATTTGCACATTGAAAATAAACATGAGCTGATTGAAAAGATTATGGCCTTGTACATTTCATCTGAAAGGCAGATGTGCAATAAGATCGGAATTACAGCAATAGACGCGCTCGATGAAATGTTGAAAATAAGTATGCAGGTTCAACATAATATTGAGAATATGAATCCCTCTTTGTTATTTGATCTTCGCAAATATCATTATCCGATATGGCAGCAGTTTGAGGCATTCAGAAATGATTTTATATTGAACCTGATGCGTAACAACATTGACAAAGGCAAAGCAGAAGGTATTTACAGAAATGACTTAAATAGTGATATCATCAGCCGGATACATATCGGTTGCATTCATATTTTTACAGACGATGAATTATTGCCTCCTGATCAATTTCCAAGACCTGTTGTCCATAAACAGTTTGTAATGTACCATCTGCATGGCATTGTAACTAAAAAAGGGCGCTTGTTGATGGAAAAATATTTTAATCAATCTGAGCACAATATCAAATCATAATTTCAATTCTATAACAATCAGAAAACATCATGAAAAAACAAACAGGCCTTGCACTGTTTATTGCTTTTTGGAGCATACTTTCCGCTTTGTCGGCACAAAATCCGGCACAATCGTTCAGTATTGAAGATGCGATAAAATATGCACAGGAAAAAAGCCTCAGCGTACAACAGTCTAAATATGATTTTGCACGTTCCAAGGAACAGGTAAGAGAGTATACGGCAATTGGCTTACCAAAAGCGAGCGCAAAAGTTGATTACAATTACAATATCAACCTGCCTACACAATTACTGCCTGACTTTTTGTCGCCGGCCGTAGTTGGCACACTCGAAGCATTTCAGTTGGTTCCTCCCGGAACAGCTGCCAACCTGCCTGTTGGGGAAGCTCAGCCAATTCAGTTTGGTACAAAAAACAGCCTGACAGCCAGTTTCAATGTGAGTACACTTGTTTTTGACGGCAGTTATTTTGTCGGTTTGAAAGCTGCCAGAGGTTTGGTCGATATGACCTCAAAACAGACAGACCTTAGTCTTCATCAGATAAAACATACTGTAAAAAGAGCCTATCTAACTGTTCTTATTGCTGAAGAGAATAAAAAGACGCTGCTAAAAAATGTAGAAAATCTCCAGAAACTGCTCAATGAAACCAAGGCTTTCAAAGCAAGCGGACTGATCGAACAGCTGGATGTTGACCGATTGGAACTTTCGCTTTCAAATTTACAGAGTGAATATGAAATGGTCGGCCGTCAGGTAGATCTGGCCTACAATGTGTTAAAATTTCAAATGACCTTTCCTTTGGAGGATCAAATTGCACTATCGGACAGTCTCAATACACTTTTGGAAGAGCCCAGTGATGAGGAATTGAATGGCGCAGTTTCTGTTGACAAGCGCATTGAAGTACAGATTATGAAACAGAGTGAATACCTGAACGAATTGAATGTAAAAAGATACAAAATGGGCTATGCCCCAAGTTTGAATGCATTTTTCACACATCAGTATCAGATACAGCGCAATAACCTTTTCGACAGCGACGAGTCCGGTTTTTTCCCTATCTCAATTGTTGGCGCTTCATTACTGGTTCCAATTTTTGATGGCTTTGACAAAAGTGCAAAAATTAAAATGGCTGAGATTGACCGCAAAAAAATCTCACTTCAGATTAAACAGTTTGAATTGGCTATCAATCTGGAGGTTGAGAATGCTCGTGTTGCTTATAAAAATGCAAAACAGCGCTTGGAAAACCAACGCAAAAACCTTGAATTGGCTGAACGTATCCTCAATACCACAAAGATAAAATACCGAGAAGGTATTGGTTCAAGCATGGAAATAACTAATGCCGAACAGGAGCTTTACAGAACACAGGCAAATCTCATGAATGCCCTTTATGATGCTGCAGTGGCAAAAGCTGATTTGGACAAATCCCTTGGTAAATAGTATTCATAAAACTCAGATTCTGTTAAATATCAACTCTTATATATTTCAAAGATGAAAACACTTAATATTAGTATTATAGCTATTCTTATTGCGGGGCTTTTTTTATCCTGCTCCGGTGGCGAAGCAGACGGAGCTTCAGCAGGTAAGTCAAAAGATCCTGCAAAAGTACGTGCAGCTATCAAAGCAAAACAGGAGGCTATCAAAAAATTGACCGCCGAAAAAGATGCTTTGGAAAAATGGTTGGCAGAAATTGATACAAACGCCAGAAAAGACAAATTTGTAGAAATTACAACCAAAAAATTGAGCATTAAAGACTTCTCACACTATGTAGAAGTGCAGGGCAATATTACAACCGCAAATGATCCGGGCATGGCAAGTTCCGAAACAGGCGGTCGCATCATTAAATTGCTTACAAAAAAAGATGCCTTTGTAAACCAGGGAGATCTGATTGCTAAAGTTGATCTGGAAAGCATCCGCAAAAGTATTGCTGAAATTGACCTTTCTTTGAATTTGGCAAAGGATATGTTTGACCGTCAGGAAAAACTTTGGAAGCAAAATATTGGCTCTGAGGTACAATTCCTGCAGGCTAAAAATCAGGTGGAACAGCTTCAAAAAACGAAAGAACGTTTGGAATTTGAATTAACGAAAGCAAATGTTTATGCGCCCACAGGCGGTTATATCGAGCAGGTTATGGCCAAAGAGGGTGAAATGTGCGGCCCCGGTACACCTATTGTTCAAATAGTCAATTCCAATGCATTGAAGATTGTTGCTCAGGTTCCTGAGACTTTCTTAGGCAAGGTTAAAGCAGGCGATTTGGTAGAAATCAATTTTCCTGCCATCGATATTACTCAGTCAGGACGTGTAGTTAAAATCAGCAGAATTATAAATCCGAACAACAGAACCTTCGAAGTGGAAGCTTCGGTGGACAGTAAAGGAGGACTGATTAAACCCAATCTGCTCGCTACCATGTTGATTCAGGATTACAGCAAACCAAAAGCAATTGCATTGACTGATGACCTGATTATGCAGGACGTACAGGGAAATAGTTATATCATGCTGCTCGAAGGCGAAAAAGCTGTAAAAAGAATTGTCACTTTGGGTAAAAGTTATAAAAATGAAACTGTCATTGAGAGCGGCTTAAAAGGTGATGAAACTGTCATTATGAAAGGTGCCCGTCAGGTTGTTGAGGGCGATAAGGTTAAAATTTTAGGCGAGGAGAAATAAGGAGAGATTTTAGATAAAAGACTTCAGATGTGACACTTGAGATACGAGAGAAAGACACTATTAAGCTTACAATCTAAAACACATAGAAAGTACGCTCTACTATGTACTATCTACTTTTTACCCTCTTTCAACATAAACAGCTCATGAGCAACGATAATTTAGATAAAAAAGATAATATTTCCAGGAATTTTGGGCCTACAAACTTTGCCGTAAATAATCGCATCAGTATGTTTCTGCTGACGCTGATTATTACTTTTGCAGGGATTTATGCCTATATGGCCATGCCCAAAGAAGCTTTTCCCGAGATTGTCATTCCTGTAATTTATGTGGGAACAACCTACTCGGGCAACTCTGCCGAGGATATGGAAAAATTGGTGACCAAACCCTTGGAAAAAGAGATAGCCTCTATCAGCGGCATCAAAAAATTGGAAGGAACCTCCATTCAGGACTTTTCCAACATCATCGTCGAATTTAACACAAGTGTATCGGTAGAAAAAGCCCTGCGCGAAGTAAAAGACGCTGTTGACAAGGCAAAAAATGATCCCGATTTTCCAAAAGACCTTACCGCAGGTCCCAATGTTTTCGAGATCAATTTTTCTGAATTTCCCATTATGACCGTGAATGTTTCCGGTCCATACACCGAGGATCAACTGCGTGAACATGCCGAATATCTGCAGGATGAAATTGAAAAATTAGGTGAAATTTCGGATGTAAAACTGAAAGGAACCTCCGAAAAAGAAGTTAAAATTGATGTGGATCTTTTCGAAATGCAGAGCCGACAGGTAAGTTTTAATGACATTGCCAATGCCGTCGGTTCCGAAAACCTGACCATGTCAGCAGGTGATATGAAAATGAACGGTTATAACCGTTCTGTGCGTATTGTCGGTGAATTTACCAGCGTGGAGGAAATTAAAAATATCATTGTCAAAAGTGAATTTCAAAATCCAATTTTCATAAAAGACATAGCAAAAATTTATGAAGGATTTGCCGATCCGACCTCTATTGCGCGTTCGGATGGAATGCAGGTAATTTCATTGGATGTTATTAAAAGAAGTGGCGAAAACCTTTTGGCTGCTGCAGATAAGATTCGTGCTATTGTTAAAAAAGCGCAGGAAGGCCGTTTCCCCAACAACCTGAAAGTCAGCATTTTTAATGACCAATCAACCGCAACCCGCGATCAGGTAGCCAACCTGCAAAACAGTATCATCTCGGGTGTAGTTTTGGTAGTATTGGTATTGATGTTTTTCATGGGCCTTCGCAATTCACTTTTTGTGGGCTTGGCCATTCCGCTTTCCATGTTTTTGGGTATTTTAATACTCCACCTCATGGGTGTAACCATGAACACCATGGTACTGTTTTCCCTCATTTTGGCACTGGGAATGTTGGTAGACAACTCGATTGTGGCGGTCGAAAATATATATAGGTTTGTCTCGGAGGGCTATTCAAAAATAGAAGCCTCGAAGAAGGCTGCCGGAGAGGTTGCTGTAGCACTTATTTCCTCAACGGCAACTACCTTGGCCGCCTTTGCGCCGCTGATGTTTTGGCCCGGTCTGATGGGAGAATTTATGAAATATCTGCCACTGACACTTATCATCACCCTGCTTTCTTCTCTATTTGTTGCCCTGGTGCTCACACCACCATTTACAGCAGAAATGATTGTGCCTAATCCTAATGCAGATAAAAAGAAACTGAACAGAGAACGTTTGCGTACTAATCTGTTTATTGCAGGGGGATTGTTTGTCATAGCACTCATGGGTCAGCTCAGTGGAATGATGTGGGTCCGCAACTTATTTGGAATCAGTGCTGTTTTGGTACTCAATTATCATTTTTTCCTGCGCCCCGCTGCAGACTGGACCCAAAACAGGGTTTTGCCGGCCATGGAGAATTTTTATGACCGTTTTATTGCCTTTTCGCTGCGTGGAACAATGCCGATATTCATTTTTGGCGGAACCTTTGCCCTACTCATTTTTACCTTTATTTTGTTGGGCATCTTCCCATCCAAAGTACTGTTTTTCCCACAGGCCGATCCGCAATATGTCAATGCCTTTGTCGATTTACCCATGGGCAGTCAGATTCAGGAAACTGATAAGATCATGCGCGAATTGGAAAAGAAAGTTGATAAGGTACTGGAGCCCTATAAGGCAAAAGGAGTTGTTGATGCCGTTTTGTCTCAAATTGGGGAAAACACCAATGACCCCTCTTCTCCGCCGGAGCCCGGTGCAACACCCAACAAGGCCCGTCTGACCGTTTCTTTTGTCACCGCTGATAAACGCAATGGCGTTTCCACCTTCACCATCATGGAAGATATCCGCAAATCGCTTGACGGATATGCCGGGATAGAAATTGCCGTTGATAAAAATCAGGATGGTCCGCCAACCGGTAAACCCATCAATATTGAAATCTCGGGTGACGATGTTGAAATGAACGAATTATCGCAGGTGGCAACAAAGGTTTTGAGTTATCTCAAAAATGCAAATGTCTCAGGAGTTGAAGAATTGAAGATGAATGTCAATCCTAATATCCAACAGGATATTGTGACTATAGACCGCGAAGCAGCCCGTCGTTACGGCCTTTCAACCTACGATGTTGCAATGGCTATCCGTACTTCGCTTTTTGGACGTGAAGTCAGTAAATTGAAAAAAGGCGAAGATGAATATCCCATCATGGTTCGTTTTGATGAGCCATATCGCCAAAACAAAGAGGCATTGATGAACCAAATGGTTACCTTCCGAAATATGGATGCAGGCGGCGCTATAGTTCAAATTCCAATTTCGGCTGTGGCCAGTATTAAACCCAGTACGACTTACAATGCCATTAAACGCAAAAACGAAAAGCGGACCATTACCATCTATTCTAATGTTTTGAAAGAAAACAATCCGAATGAGGTTGTAGACCAATTAAAAATATTGATGGACGATTATAAAATGCCGGATGGCTACAGCCATAAATTTACCGGCGAACAGGAAGAACAGGCAGCAGCAATGGCCTTTTTGGGCATGGCGCTCATCATTGCACTGGTTGCAGTATTCCTGATTATCGTTTCACAGTTCAACTCGCTCATGTCGCCGCTCATCATCATGTTTTCGGTAATTTTCAGTACTATCGGTGTGTTTTTGGGCTATATCATTACCGGAATGGATACTGTTATTATCATGACCGGTATTGGTATTATCTCTTTGGCAGGTGTGGTGGTAAATAATGCCATTGTATTAATTGACTATACCAAATATTTGGAACAGCAGGCCCTACTAAAATCCAACCGAACGGTTTTAACGGACGAAGATGTGCGGAATGCAATTATTATGAGCGGAAAAACACGTTTGCGTCCAGTATTGCTTACTGCCTTTACGACCGTTTTGGGACTTATTCCCTTGGCAACTGGTTTCAACTTCGATTTTGGCATGCTCATTACAGATCTCAATCCTAATATTTACTGGGGCGGGGACAATGCAGCTTTCTGGGGTGTACTCTCCTGGACAGTTGTATATGGTTTGACCTTTGCTACCTTCCTTACTTTGGTCGTAGTACCCGTTATGTATTGGATGTTGTACAAAATGAATTCCAAGTTAGCCAAACTTTTTGGTTTTAGAAAAACGGAAGAATTCGCGGTTGCTCCGGCAGCTGATGAAGCTGATATTAACGGATAAATATTAAAACTTGACATACAAAGCAATGGCGCTCATTCACAAAGAATAAGCGCCATTTTTTATATTTTACTGATTAAATATCAATCAGACATGTCTTTCGGAATGATAAGAGGAACGTACAAGCGGGCCGCTTTCCACATAGTTCAGACCCTTTGCCAATCCAACTTCTTTGTATTCTGCAAAAAGATCGGGATGAATATATTCAGCTACGGCAATATGCATTTTTGTAGGCTGCAGGTATTGTCCGATAGTGAGTACATCGCAACCATGCTCAACTAATTCGTCCATAATTTCAAAAACATCTTCTTTTGTTTCGCCAAGGCCGACCATGATACCGGTTTTGGTTCTTTTTCCGTATTCCTTAATTCTTTTGATTTGCTCCAAACTGCGCTCATATTTAGCTTGTGGGCGCACAAGTCTGTAAAGTCTTTTAACAGTTTCCATATTGTGGGAAACTACTTCCTGACCGCCGGAGATCATGAGTTCCAATGCGTCCCAATTGGCTTTAGTGTCTGGAATCAGTGTTTCAATTGTCGTTTCGGGGCAATATTCTTTTGTCAGTTTCACGGTTTGATACCAAATTTCGGCACCTCTATCCTTTAGTTCATCGCGATTGACCGAAGTAATTACTGCATGTTTTACACCCATCAGTTTAATGGCTTCAGCAACGCGGCGAGGCTCATCAGTGTCGTATTCAGTCGGACGTCCGGTTGCAACTGCACAAAAAGAGCAGGAACGGGTACAGACATTGCCCAAAATCATAAAAGTTGCAGTTCCCTCTCCCCAACATTCGCCCATATTCGGGCAATGTCCGCTTTGACAGATCGTGTGCAGATTATTGCTGTCAACCAGCTCGCGAACTTTTTTGTAATTATCTCCGATGGGCAACTTCACTCGCAGCCATTCGGGCTTTTTATTTCTTTGACTGTCTTTATCGACAATCGGAAGTTCTATTAGCATTATATTTGGTATTATGTAGAATGTAGAGAGTAAAAGGTAGAGTGTAGTTAAAAAACTATAATTGATTGGATTTGTTTGCTCGATTTAGATATTCATTTTTTTCACACAAACACAACATCATTGTATCATCAACAATTTATTCTACCATCTTTTACCAAAGTAAAAATTCATATACAAGTTAACAAAAACCGGCGGTCTTAGTTCTCCAATAGCAATTTGAATCTGTCTGAAATATAGATCTGCAGTCATTCCCAATTCCAAAATTTTTACAAAACCATCATTAGCACCCCAATCAAAAAAAAGTGAACCTTTTGCAAAAATTCCCGGAGCAATAGTCAGTTCATCCCAACCTCTAGAGGATTCAGATGAGCCATTGATATCAAGCGGTTCCAAAAATTTTCTTTCATTGTCTATGGAATATTTTTCGGGAACAACTCTATATCCGTCAGGATCAAAACGGTAAATAAGATCCAGATAATAAGGTTTTATCATCCCCAAAGAAAACCCTCCATTGTATGCAAAAGCTAAGGCTACAATACTTTTGTTAGTTTTCTCAGAGATATAAAAGCGTTGGCCTGCACCCAAACGCAGCGCATAAAAATTGTTCTGTTTTCCATAGATATAGGAACGGTTGGAAGTGCCTCCAATAGCCTGTCTCTCTGCTGTAATGCGCTTTTCTTTTGGGCTTTTTATTTCAGTAAAATCAATGCCAAAAGTTATGTTTTTTGTTTCGTCTTTAATTATCGAATATTGAGTCGATAACAAAAAACCACGCGTATGCATACCGCCACCCAATATAAATTCGCTGTCGAAACTATTTTGAGCCCTCATCAAAAATGAGAGGAACAGAAATGCTGATAACAATATCGTCTTAAAATTGAATTTCATAAACGCAGATTGAATTATTCTGAGTAAAACGTTACTAATACTTAAATATTAAGCAATTTAGTAAAAAAATAAGACAACAGCCCAAAAAATCTTATTTTTTATCTATTGAAAAGGAATCATCACTAATTTGGGGCAAATATAATTGACAAAGCCGTTATTTTTGATTATTTTTGCATTAGGCGATAGTTTTTGTGAGATTTTAACCAAAACTAATGTTTCTGATTGTATCTCTTTCTCTACAAATCACTTGAATACAATCATTTAAAAGACTTATCCAAACTTTCTTATACTACGATTGGCAGCAAAATGTCTAAAAATATAACTTCTGAAAAAAAACGTGTTGATGCAGGCAAACAGCTTTCCATCAATTTTTCGATAAAAGATGAAAGATTCCCAAAATTATTGGGGTTACTTTGCCTGTTTATCAGTTTTTACCTTTTTATAGCATTTACCTCTTACCTTTTTACTTGGGATGAGGATTTCGATAAGGCACGATGGGCAATGTTATTCAATTCGCAATATGAAATGAGTAACTGGCTTGGCCGTTTGGGTGCAATAGTTTCCAATTCTTTTTTTTACAACGGATTTGGCATATCTTCTTATATTTTTGTAGTACTTACTTTTATAACCGGTATGAATTTAGTTACCGGCGCTCAGCTTATCAAGCTCATTCCATTCTTCCGCAAAGGACTGTTGGCAGTACTCTGGACTTCTATTTTGGCAGCTTTTATTTTCCAATATTCCCGTTTTTCCTGGGGTGGTGCTTTTGGTCAGTATGTCATTCAACTGCTGAATGCCATGGTTGGCACTGCTGGCATTTTAGTGATACTATTGTTTAGCCTCGTGGGTGTTATTGTTTGGAGTAAAAATCCAAATTTCAATGAATGGACAACTGCAAAAATCATTGACTCCATCAAACCAAAAAGTCTTTGGTTAGGTTTCAATCAAATGATAAGTGGATGGATGGCGGGGAAATCGCCCGAGGTAGAATTGGCCAATGAAAAAAGAGATGGAACCAGCAACGAACTGGTTAAGGTAAAAGAACCAAAGGTTGTAAAAGAACCTGTGAATGCTGAATCCGAAACGGAAAAAAATGAAAATAAGGGCAAGGAAAATAAAGGCATTCAAACACTTCGCCCAAGAAACAAGGAAACTATTGAATCTGATTTTGTTGTTAACGAAATTTCGGATGAGGAATATGAAGACGAGGACAATGAACACAAAAATAAGGCACTGACTCTCAGCACCGATAAAACAAATAAAGATGATTTGGAGAAACGACTGAATAAATTAACACAAAATCAGTTGCAGCTTAATCTCGAAGGTAAAGAGGATGAAGAGGAAGCAGACAGTGAATTTGACGAGGATCACGAATTGGAGATGATTGAAGGCGAAAAAGAGCTTCCAATTGTCATTTCGACAGATAAAGATTTACATGATGACCTTCGCATTCTAGAGGAAAATCCGGATCATTCAGAGCCCTATGACCCTACATTGGAATTGCCGCGCTACCAAAATCCAATTTTAGATCTTTTGGACAATTATGATGACAACAAACAGGTTGTAGACAGGGCAGAGTTGGAAGCCAACAAGGATCAGATCATTGAAACGCTTTTGAATTATAAAATTGAGATCATACAAATAAAAGCAACTATCGGTCCTACAGTTACTTTATATGAGATAGTTCCTGCTCCCGGTGTCCGTATTTCCAAAATCAAAAGCTTGGAAGATGACATAGCATTGAGTTTAGCAGCCTTAGGTATTCGTATCATTGCTCCAATTCCGGGCAAAGGTACTATAGGAATTGAGGTGCCCAACAGAAACAAACAGATGGTTTCCCTTAAAGAGGTTTTGGCATCGCCAAAATTCAAAAATGCAAAAATGGATCTGCCTATTGCATTGGGTAAAACTATTTCAAATGAGGTATTTGTCGCCGATCTGGCAAAAATGCCCCACCTGCTTATAGCGGGCGCAACCGGTCAGGGTAAATCGGTAGGAATCAATACAGTTATCATGAGTTTGTTGTACAAAAAACATCCTTCACAGCTTAAACTCATATTGATTGACCCCAAAAAGGTGGAACTTTCACCTTATAATGAAATTGCAGCTCACTATCTGGCTTATCTGCCCGATGCGGAAGAAGCTATTGTTACAGAAACAAGTAAGGTTGTTCAAACACTTTATTCCCTTACAGTGGAAATGGATGACCGTTATAACCTTTTGAAAAAAGCAGGGGTCAGACATATAACTGAATACAACGAAAAATTTGTCAACCGCAAATTAAATCCTGAAAAAGGACACAGATTTCTACCTTTCATGGTACTTATCATAGATGAGTTTGCCGACCTTATTATGACTGCCGGTAAAGAAGTGGAACTGCCGATCGGACGTCTGGCTCAGCTTGCCCGTGCGGTAGGTATACACCTTATTATTGCTACTCAGCGACCATCGGTAAATATCATCACAGGTGTTATCAAAGCTAACTTCCCGGCACGATTGGCCTTTAAAGTAGCTTCAAGAATAGACTCAAGAACAATTTTGGATGCCGGTGGCGCAGAACAGCTTATTGGTCGTGGGGATATGCTTTTGTCATCCGGCGGCAGCCTATTGCGCATTCAATGTGCCTTTGTGGATACTCCTGAGGTAGAACGAGTAATTGAACATATAGCTAATCAACCGGGTTATCCGCAACCTTATTTCCTACCTTCTTATGGTGATGATGACAATGATGGTGGCAGCAGCGGTGACAAACTTAATCAGGTATTGCAGGATATGGATGAATTCTTTGAGGATTCAGCCCGATTGGTTGTACTCAATCAATCAGGTTCAACATCGATGATTCAGCGCCGTCTGAAACTTGGATACAACCGTGCAGGCCGTATCATGGATCAGTTGGAATATGCCGGTATTGTTGGTCCAAACGAAGGAAGTAAAGCCCGTAATGTCCTGTTCCAGGATGAAATTGAACTGGAAGAATATTTGAAAATTTTGAGAGACAAGAAAAGTAAAATGACTTACAAATAGGAATCCTTCCTAGCATTAGACATCGCCGAAAAAAGCCTCTTTTTGTAGAGTCCAGTCAAAAGTTGATGAAAGGGGTGAGTCAGAAGAAAGGTAGTCTGTAACACTGATCTTCAGCTCGATCGCAGAAAAATACGGATCTTCACGGATTTTAAAAAATGCGGATTTATTCCTTTCGAAACGGCGGATTTTTCAATCAATGACTAACTCACCCCCCTGCGGGTTTCCCCTCTCTTCTGAAAGAGGGGAAGCTCAATGGCGAATAAATTAAT
>CAINVS010000397.1 GCA_903854205.1 uncultured Bacteroidota bacterium
CAAAAAAATCTGCGTTCCTTTTGTTAACATATTCACAACCCATTCCTAACGATAAAATTGGGCGTCGCTGTCGATACTCCTGACATTGTTTTTCCATTCATGCCCAATTTTCTCTGACCTGCGACGCTTCAAAAGCGGTCTCCTACGGAGTAGCTTGTTTTGCCATTTGCTTGATTTTTGGGCAGTTTAAAGATTGTCAAATTTAAAAAGTTATACCTTTTAATTGTAAGTTAGACGGATCAGGGATTATTTCTTCAATCCTGTATTTTTTCCAACGACCCAAACTCTTCCGGCTCCGCCATTTTTGCTCAGGATATTGCGAATCATATTGAATTCGGGCCAAAGGCTGTTCATCTCTCCTTCAGCGTTGCAGAGCCTTTCGTATTCCTGTAATATAGGTGTAAACATTTGAAATAGGAGGTCGGGATTGAGATTTCGTGCAGCCTGAAGGGCATTGAGTGCATGAAAACGCAAATCATCTCTTGCAATGGCCTGCCAATATAGCAGAATTGCCTTTTCTATCCCGGCAGGAATATGAGGAATCAGCATCAGTGCTGCTTTTGCCAATGCAGTATCTTCCGCTTCGCCCATCATCATGATATAATTCAGCTGATGTTCTGCTTCACGGCCAAAATCTGTCAGTCCCTCCAAAAGTGCTGTTGCCAAATGGATATCTGAAGTACGCAGGGTATCGAAAAGCAAATTGATTTCCTCCTTATTGGGTCCACGACGGAAAATGATTAATTTTTCGGAAGTTTGAGGATCCAATTTTGGCGTTTTGTTTTGCTTAAGCGCCAATAATATTTCTTTGAATTTCCTGTTGGGACAGAAATGATTCAATATTTGTTCCAGGAGTATTATTCTTTTTTCTTCCGATGTTTCATTTTTGAAGGCTTGCAAAAGCTCGATTTTATCAGTGTTCTCAGGTTTTAAAAGATCAAAAAGTGCAAGTCTGAGATCCCTTTTGTGCAGCGCAAACACAGTTTCACAGTCCGATTCGGAACGTTCTGATACTGCTTTTAAAAAGAGCAGATTCTTTTCGTGAATGGGATTTAAAATCAAGTAATTCTAATTTATAATAGACTAGACTAATAAAATGGTTATTAAAATTCCACATTACAATTTGGCAGCATGCTATATACCGCATTTCTGTCAAAATCCTTGGAGACATTCAGCTTTAGTGTTTTCAGTTTTTTCAGTTTTGCAAGGCTTTGAATCGGAATACTGTCAAATGTAATTCCATAAATTATTATAGATTCCAATTCTGTTAACTGAGATATTTCCTCCGGAATAATAAAACTCGTATAATCTTTCCAGCCATCATCAGTGTACTGTCCACTTCGGGCACGTATATCCAGCTGTTTTAAAGCGGGATATTGTAACAACTCCATCGGAAAATACTTTAAATAAGTTTGATAGTCTGTCTCAAATATATCATTTTTGATAATAGAAGCAATTATTGTATTTTTCATAGCTGTCGTTCCTTCATCCAATGCATAAGACAGGCCTGTATTTGTTCTTTTATATAGTGCATAAGCAATTTTTGCTCTGTTCAGGCCGGAATACTTTGTATAAGAGATCAGTTTTCGCAACAGTTCTTCTTTATCCGCAGTAGATACATAGCCTTTTTTATTGAGCACGCCCCTGCTTTTAAGTACCGCCATCAGTTCAGGACCGGCTTTTTGTTTTAAAAGAGCCAATGCTTTTTTTGCAATCTCCGGCTGTTCGGAAAATTTATGAACGATATAGAGTTCAGTAAACAGCGATTCGGGCAATCCGCCACCTTCTACAAGGCTGATCGCCAATGCCATATTGTCTTCATCGAGGGTCATGATTAAATCCGAAACTTTTTCCGCATCTGTATCGGCAGCTTCTACCAGATAGGTTGGATTTACCTTGTCGAAATATTGCATCAGTTGCGCTTCCGTGATCCACTGTAACTGATTTTTGGACAATTCTTCA
Source organism: uncultured Bacteroidota bacterium (assembly GCA_903854205.1). Classification (GTDB taxonomy): domain Bacteria; phylum Bacteroidota; class Bacteroidia; order Chitinophagales; family Saprospiraceae; genus Saprospira. The sequence continues at coordinate 1,963 of CAINVS010000397.1, forward strand.
GTATATTTTTTATTGCCGCGGGCACTGATAAGCACATGTGTAACTTCAGGACTTAGTTTTGCATGCAATTCCAGTCCGCAGGCAGTCATTTGTTCCTTTATTTCTTCAAGGGTTTTATTCGTTTTGCCGGCAATATAGATTTTAGAACCCTGTTGAATTGGGACCTGCTGCAGTTCTGTCATAAAACCCAAAGTTAAATCAGCCACCTTAGTTGCAGGACTGTTAAGCGCCTCCCACAATTGGGGCAGGCTTATTTTTTTGATTTCTTCATCAAAGCCGCAATAAATATTAAAAAAGTTGATTTGCGTAGCCCGGTCTAAATTTTGAAAGGTTTTATTATCCAGCAGATCAAATATTTTTGCTTTGTTATAGAGCGCATTATCAATTTCGAAGCGCCAATATTTAGGTTTTGATAATTTGTACCAATCAAAAAGTACATAAGGAAAATGTTCAAAAGGATTGCCATCCAGGTTGAGACTGTCTATTTTGAAAGCGTTGCTGCCCAAACTTTCCGGTAAACTTTTTATTTCATTATTTTCAAATGAAATAGTTTCCAATTTGGGCAACTTATAAATCTCTTCCGGAAAAACTTTAAATTTATTATTATTGAGATTCAGATAAATGAGCGCCTTCATACCCGATACTTCCTTTGGAAGTTCAGAAATACTGTTTCCATTCAGATAAAGCAGCCTTAGAACAGGCAGTCTGCAAACAGAGGCAGGAAATTCTGTAAGCTGATTATTATTTAATTCCAATGTTTTCAAAGACTTTAATTCTGAAACAGAATCGGGTAATTCGGTAATATTATTATTTCCAAGTTCCAAAACCTCCAAAAGATCTAATTTTCCAATACTTTGAGGTATTTTTTTTAACTTTGAGTTATAAATTTTGATACTGCTTAAAATTTCGAGTGTGCCGATATTTTCAGGCAGATAAGTCATCTCAGTTTCCTGTATATTGATTTTTCTGAGGTCCTGCATTTCTGCAATGCTCTCGGGTAAAGTTTCCAAAGGAAGCTTATAAAACTGCAAATATTCCAACTCTTTAAGCCTTCCAAAATCAACCGGCAAATTTTTAATACCGAGGTTTGATAAATAAAGCTCATATAATTTCTTCAATGAAAAAATTGATTCAGGCAGTTCTTTTAAATCCGGACAATCAGAAATGGAGATTTTACTCAGATTGACCAATTCGGAAATTCGGGGCAAAAGCGCTATTTCCCCTTTTTTTTTAAGATTAATATGGAGTTCTTTAACCTGAGTTGGATTTTTAAGCGCTTCAGCTATAGAGCTTTGAAATCTGATAGACATAGTTTATTTATATTTCCTTGTATTGTAATAGGTTTTTATTGTCTGGGTTTTAGGGTGTCATCGTGAATGGCTTCAACAAAAACTTCTGGTTTTTTAACTTTTTTTGACCTGAAAAAAATGGATGACAGTCTGTATTTTTCATGATCCCATTCACTCAGAAACAGGGCCTGTTTTTGCAAAACATTACTGCTCATCAATGCACCGATAGGGCGAAGCGCATCCACCCGGTCAAAAAGAATTTTTACCCCTGCAGTGAGCGGAATGGCCAAAATGATACCCACCATGCCCCAAAGTGCGTTCATCAGTAAAATGCCGATGATTGCGACAAGCGGATTTATCCTTACTTTAGACCCCACAACATAAGGTGTAATCAGGTTGCCTTCAACCTGTTGAATTGTGACATACATAATAATAATAGCGACTGGCTGATGCCAGCTTTCGGCTGTTGCCAAAGCATAAAAGAAGGGGAGGCCTCCACCTAAAGTAGTGCCGATATAAGGAATGATTGTCAGAAAAGCAGCCAATGAAGCCCATAAAAATGGATATTCTACGCCTATAAACCAAAGCCCTACGCTGTTGAGAATTGCCAAAATCATCATGACGGAAATGAGTCCGGATAAATACTGACGGAGCATTTTCTGAATATCGGTAATCGTCTGTGCTGCCTTTAGCCGTTGAGCGGGGGAGAACTGCATTAAGACAAAATTCTTTATAGAAATCCTATAGGCCAGTAAAAAGAACATAAACAGAAAAATCAGTGCAATATTGAGCAGGATTCCCGTAAAAGAATTTAAGGTACTTTGAACCAGGGAAAGTGGTGATGATACTATTTTGGAGAAATTGTCTTTTAAAATGGATTGAGATTCATCTTTTGAGATGTGGAAATACTCCGAAGCCCATTTGAAAAGTGTTTCTGTACCTGTTTGTACCCTCAGACTGATATTGTCCAGGTCACTCAATACAAATCCGACCTGCATTGAAAAAAAAGTAATAATACCAATAATAGGAATTAGTACCGTTAGAAAAGCAAGTATGGTGCTTAGCGCCTGAGATCGTATATATCGGTCGTAAAAATGTTGAACGGGTAAAATAATAATACTCAGTAATATGGCAAATAAAAAAGGTATGATAAAAAATTGGCCTACACTAAGTATATAAGTGACAATGACTGCAACTAAAAGAAAATAGGCAATATTCTGAATAGAAAATGTTTTTCGGGTCATGATAAAAAGCTAAATATTAAAAATAACGATCAGTAGTCATAGCCTACTGCAATGCCTAACATTGGAGAAAATCCCAGATTTGGGTGGTATTGCAGGGCTGCAAATACATTAAAAAAAACTTCTTTAGGAATCTGATAACGATATCCGATCGTCTGCATAGCAAAAGGAACCACCTGAAGGCCCTCCGGCAAAGAAAATCCGAGCATGAATCGGGCACCTGAGGTAATTTCAAAGAAATGCCCATTCTTGCCGACAGCATATACCAATTGCAGCGGAATACCTATGGCAGCCATTTTGCCGAAAGAATTGCGCATGAATCCGACACCTACACCCGTTTTGAGGGAGAGAAACTGCTCAGGTTTTTGCCAGAGTGCATATTGGGTATTTAAAAAAAGCGTAGTGTTCTGTTGAGGGCCGATACGTAAAGTACTTGACAGTTCTACAGAAAAGATACGGGTTGGATGATAATTTTTATAAAACCTGCTGCTGCTGTTTATTTGTGCATTCACTGAAAAACAGGTAAGAAGAATAAACCCTGCAAGATTGATAAAACTGATTGTTTTCATTTGTGTTGATGATTTAACTTATAGGTGCAGGTTTGAGCTATATGTGTGGATAAATTTAATCATTTTTTTCTTGTTCTCTAATTTATCTCACCTATTCTTTTTACTGTCTATTTATTTATTTAAATTGCATCAAAACAACAGGCAATGAAATTGATTTTTTTCTGGTTTTTTATTTTTGCTAAGGCGATTTCGGCTCAGTCACCCACTGATTTGCAATGGGTTCAAAACTTCGGTTCGGGAAATTATGACCATGTATCCGGAATTTATTGGGATAATGAGCATCACCTGTATGTTAGCGGTTATTTTAGCGGCAGTTTAAATGGGCAGACTTCCAACGGAGGAACTGATGCTTATTTGGCCAAATACGATAACAATGGAAGTCTAATTTGGTTGCGCATTTTTGGCGGTACAGAAGAGGACCGTGTGCATCAGCTAAGTTACGATAATGCTGCGGGACGCATCCTTTTGAGCGGATATTTTATGGGAAAAATGTATTATGGTAATGATAGCCTCAGTACAATTGATCGGGAAGATATTTTTGTAATTTCGATTGACAGTGCCGGCAATTATCAATGGGGAAAAAGTTTTGGTGGACCCGGTTCTCAAAGCAGCAGTTCAATTGCAGTTGATAAAGAACATAATATAAGTCTGAGCGGCTATTTTGAAGATACATTGCAGGCCGATGGACTACAATTGGTCAGCAGGGGCATTAGAAATGCTTTTTTGCTGCAGCTCGACAGCAGCGGAACCTGCAATTGGGGTTACAGAATGGGCGGTTTACTCTACGATGAGGGATTAAATATCGCTTATGACAATGAAAATAATATCTATCTCAGCGGTTATTATCGAGATACAGCTGATTTTGGACCCTTTGCTGCGCGATCAGTATTTACTTATGACTGTTTTTTGGTTTCCCTCTCTCAAAGCGGCAACTGGCGTTGGTTGCGCAGTTTTGGCGGGGGATATATAGATAATTGTCCGGCAATAGCCTATATGCCCAAGAGCGGAAATGTGCTGGTTGGCGGGTGGTTTTTTGGAGACATCAGATTTGGATCAGATACCCTACTTGTTGCTCAGGGGGAGGAGGAATCATTTCTCGCCGCATTCGATACTTTGGGACAATTGCAGTGGTCCCGCCGTTTTGGTGACAATTTTGCCGAACTGCTTTATGATTTATCGGTAGACAGCGAAGACAATATACTGGCTGTAGGAACCTTCGACAGTATAATACATCTGGGTCAGGATACTTTTATTGCTAAACATTATAATAAGCCTACCGATTTATTTGTCTTTGGTTTTACGCCCGAAGGTAAGTACAGTTGGGGTTATAAGGCAGGTGCCGAATTCAATGATTTTGGATTCCATTGTGCCTGGGGAGATTCTTCTACTTTTTATATTTCGGGCAATTTTTTAAATAAGTCAATCTTTTCCTCCGACACAATTTTCTCCAATGGAAATTACGATGTTTATCTGGCTAAAATGTATTTGGATACTACGCTGATAAGGCCAAATTCTGTTCCAGCGCTCAGTGAATCGGATTTTTTACTTAGGGTTTTCCCAAATCCGGCCGATGATTTTATTAATATTGAATTTGATGATCTGACAGATTTTGGTTATGATCTTCAGTTATTTGATATATATGGCAGAATGATTTTGCAGAAAAATATTTCGGAAAAAATTGCAGTGTTGCATTTACGGGAATTGGAAAAAGGACATTATTTTATCAGGGTTTCAGATGGAAGAAAGGAGAGGGTAGTTGGGGTCACCCGGCAATAATGTTTAAACCAATACACAGAATATTGTTTCGCATTGTCTATGTTGCGCTACTCCGTAGCTAGGAATGTTGCGCCTCGCTGAGGCTTTAGCTTCGGAGAAGCG
>CAINVS010000398.1 GCA_903854205.1 uncultured Bacteroidota bacterium
AGTACTAAGTACCAAGTACCAAGTACCAAGTACTAAGTACTAAGTACCAAGTACCAAGTACCAAGTACTAAGTACCAAGTACCTAGTACCAAGTACTCTCCACCTACCTAATCCGTTCTCCTTTCCCCCGAAACTTCATCACCCGCCGAACCGGGTTCTTCTACAAATAAAATGTCAACGGCTCTTTTTGCATCTTCCAACGAACATTTTTTTCTGTTTTTATATTCCAAAACCAGCATATTTTTAAATTTGTCTGATGGTTTTAAAAACCAACGGTCCAGATGCACTATAGCATTTCTCATTTCCGGTTCCGTCGTTTGTACAAATTTTTCATAAGCCTTTATTCTGTCAAATGCACAAAGTTTGTCAGTATCCCGTATCACCTTTAGTGCCATTTCTCTATTGTCGGCATTCAAGAGTTCAAAAATCCTGAAACGCCATTGAAATGAACTGTTCACCGAAAACCAGTAAAGCAGCTCATTTTGCAGTTCTGCACTGTAATTTTCTGCTATTTCTATCGCTTCAATATTATCTGCTTCAATATCAGATCCGGCCAGTCTGAGCCAATTTTTTTTGTTGAGCGTGCTTGTTTCGGTTTTTATATGAATTTTATGATCATATAATTCTTCCAGATTCGCCACCTCCAAATGAACTTCTTTCTGATAAAAAATCCTGGTAGTCTGCTCAAATGATTGTGTATAATCTGAAACAAAAAAGCGCTGTATAGGTGTACTGGTACCTTCATTAAATAAGTCCCTTTCTGAAAGCAGTTCCCTAACTCTTTCGGTCACGGAATCAACAGAATCAAAAACCGCAACGCGGCCATTGTAAAAAGCCTCAATTTCGGGCTTTATGAGCGGATAATGCGTACATGCAAGCAATAGTGCTTCAATGTTTTCAAAATCGGGATAAGTAAGGTATTTGTGTAAAACAGCATGACTGATATCATTGTTGAAAAAACCTTCTTCAATCATAGTTACCAAGATACTGGCCGCCAATGAGGCAACCTCCGTGCTTGGTTTCAATTCATGCAGTTTTCGGCTGTAAACATTGGAGCTGACAGTAGCTTTAGTCGCCATCACGCCCACTTTTTTAAAGGGTTTTGATGCAATAAGCTGAACAAGCGGACTTATTACATCAACAATCGGCACCTTATGTCCATATTTTTCCATGAGAAGATCGTATGCTGCTGCCGAAGCCGAATTGCAGGCTATTACCAACATTTTACAACCTTTTTCCAATAAAAAATCCGCTATTTCAACGGAATAGCGTTGAATAGAATCGATTGATTTTTCTCCATAAGGCAAATGTGCCGTGTCGCCAAAATATAAAATAGATTCCTTGGGAAAGGCTTTATTGATTGCTGCTGCAACTGTAAGTCCGCCAATTCCCGAGTCAAATATTCCAATAGGTGCGTTTTTCATTTTAAAATATTTATGCTGATATGGAATTTTTGACAGATCTAATTAAGTTTTTTAATATTATAAATGCCAATCAAGGGTTGGAATCAAGTTCAAATCGCATAACGCTGCCGCGGGCTCTTTTTTACTTTTGTCTCGTCAGTAGCTGACG
>CAINVS010000399.1 GCA_903854205.1 uncultured Bacteroidota bacterium
ATTCAATAAAAAAGCAAAAAATCTCAGGCTGAAGGACAGTCTGGCCGATTCTGGTTTTGGGGGTTATATGATCGAACGACCGTACGACCCAACACTCCCCCAAAAATGCATTGGTTCCGACTTGATTTTTTGTTACTTTTGTCTCGTCAGTAGCTGACGAGACAAAAGTAAAAAAGAGCCCGCGGCAGCGTTATGCGATTTAAACTTGTTTCAACCCTTGATTGGCATTAATAAGCCGTCGATACTAATAAAGATTTTGATATGTTGGTAGATCTGATTCAGCTAAATCAAAAAAATATACCCGTTGGTAAAAAAGTTAGCCTTTAGCTTCTTTGAGTAACTTTTGATTATTACATTATATGACACATAGGCATCATCTTATCATCGACGGTTTGGGACAGGCAATACTTATAATTTTCTACGGATTATTATTAGGTAAAAGTCAGTCGGCTGATGAGCTGCTGCTGCTTTTCCCTATTTTCCTTACTGCCTGGCAGTTTGTAAATGGGGTGCTCAGCTACAAATTTTTTGAACGGGATTCAAAAAAAACCTATGTCCGCATGTGCAGTACAGTAATTATTGTTTTATCTGTGTTTTGGGGCTTGCTTTGGGTGCTTCAAAATATAGCGCAAATAAATAATTTTATCAATAACTTTGCCGATAGTTTTTTGCCTGTTTTTTGGGTATTGATGCCAATAATTTGCGGCGCTTTGGCAATTTGGTATGTTTATATTACCATAAAGGATTTGTATAATATGATGTATAATACTATTTGATTTTTTTAAATCCAAATCCGTCATTAGGGTTTGATATGAAGGCCTAAGTTTCAAAGAACCGAAGGACCGCGAAGCGAACCCCGAAGGGCTCCACACAGTGAAAATAAGTGCTCACAGAGTTTTTTGGGGCAAAGAACCGATCTCGTCACAAAGACGAGAGAGCTCTACAAATAGTTACTCCTATTTTAATACCCTAAAAACGAGTAAGTGCTTAGTTTCAAAGCAATTTTCGGGCTGTAATAGCATCTCTAATGACAGATTTGGGTTAATCTTGAATTGATTTCTTATGTTGCGTGTCACCAAAATAAGATTGTGGCTTGATATGAGCGTACAATTGTTGTTTTTTACTTTACTTTCGGTGCAGGTTTATTTGCATCCGACAGCCGAAGGTCTGCTATATTATGCCAGCCTTTTCGGAATACTGATTTCAAGTTGGCAGATTATTCATGCTTTGTATGTGGTAAAAAAATACAAGGACTGGCAAAGAAAACAATACCTTTACAACATGCGACAAGTATTGGGATATGGCCTGCTTACCTTGGGTGTAGGCATTTTTATGATCATAACAAGCTTTGGTTTTTTGGCGCCATTTTTTTATTTCACGCTGTCAATACTGCATTGGACCCTCTGCATTGTAGTGCTACTGCTCGCTATAAATTATTTTATCATTAGCTTCCGCAGATTGTATCAGTATTTGTATCGTCCAAAATCTTTTTGGGATCTTTAATAGGTACTTTTGTAGAGAAGAGAGTACAGGTATAAAGTACAGTATGGTAGTAAATAACGACAAGATGTACTGACAAATAGTAAAACTGAGCCATTTTTTTAGTAACAATTTCCCTCTTCTAACAAGTACCAAGTACCCTCTACTATCTACAAAGTACCCAAGTACCCTCTACCAAGTACAATTTACCAAGTACCATTTATTTTATGTCAAAAATAGCCATCAATACCCGTTTCCTCCTCCCCGACAAACTCGAAGGCATTGGCTGGTTCAGTTACGAAGTTTTGAAACGCTGGGTTGAGTGGCATCCGGAGCATGATTTTATCTTCATTTTCGATAGAAAGTATGATGAACAGTTTATTTTTGGTTCCAATGTAACTCCAGTTGTAACCTTTCCGCAGGCCCGGCATCCTTTTTTGTTTTATTGGTGGTTTGAATTGTCACTCCCTGTAGTTTTCAGGAAACACAATGCCAATATTTTCATGTCACCAGACGGGTTTATGTCGCTTGCCGCAAATATCCCGACGCTTTTGGTTATTCACGATATTGCCTGGAAACATTTCCCCACTCATATTCCCTTTCTGTACAGAAAACATTACGAACATTACATGCCGCTATTTGCCAAAAAAGCGGATCAGATAGCTACTGTTTCTGAATTTTCAAAACAGGATATTATACAGCATTTAGGTGTTGTGCCCGACAAAATTGATGTGGTCTACGATGGCGCCAATAAAAGTTTTATTCCGCTCAGTCTGGAAGAAAGAGTAAAAGTGGAAGACGAATACAGTCAGGGCTGCCCCTATTTTCTATACGTAGGTTCCATTCACCCGCGCAAAAATGTGGTGAGGCTGCTGCAGGCTTTTGAGCAGTTCAAGTCAAAAGCCGATTCCCCTATGAAGCTACTTTTGGCCGGACGTATAGCATGGCAAAGCGGTGAAGTAGGCGAACAACTGGAAAAAATGCAACACAAAAATGAGGTTATTTTTCTTGGATACACATCTGAATTACTTTTGCCCAAAATTGTGGCTTCAGCCTTTGCAATTACCTATGTTTCTCTTTTTGAAGGTTTTGGCATTCCTATGCTCGAGGCCATGTATTGCGATGTGCCGAGCATCACTTCTTCAACCTCCTCGATGCCGGAAGTAGTGGGCGATGCAGGATTGCTTGCCGATCCGTATTCCGTAGACTCTGTAGCCAATCAGATGCTGCGAATCTGGAATGAGAAAGGCCTGCGCGAAAACCTTATTGAAAAAGGCAAAATCCATCGTCAGAAATTTTCATGGGATCTCACTGCAGAAAAAATGTGGTCTTCGATGGAGAAGCTGGCATTGAGAAATCTGAATAACAAAATTTTGTAGTTGTTTCATCGCTGCTTAGCCATTATTTTTTCAATATTTTCAATATTATTTCAAGTCGAGATTTAAAGCGGTTAAAAAAATGATTTTTAATAACCCTTAGCATGTTAATATTTTTGAATTGTAGGAAAATCAGCTACCTTTGTATTGCTATTGAGGACAATGAGTTCTTAAAACGCTTACGAATGTTATAATGATTTTCAACAACTATTCGAAAAGAAGACCATGAAAACTAAACTTGTATTGTGGGGACAAAAAGGTACCGAGGAAAACGCCGAGAAAGTACTGATTGCAATTGAACTGAATGCCGATGACAACTGCGTTGAATCTTGGATTTTTGAAACTGAGGCTGCCAATGAAACTTTTGCAGACCAGCTTATGAACAATTGGCGCAAAGGCGAAGCAGTTGCTTTTCCTGAAACTCATCAGTATTCCAAAAAAGAACTTTCTGCTTCAGGCAGTCTTCTTCCTGAAGACATCAGTGCAAAAGATAAGGAAGATTTGATGAAACGCACACAAACAGAATGGCTCTTTGTCGTTCTGTCCACAAAACTTTTCAAAACCTACGAGTCGGAATTGGACGAACTGCAGGAACGTGTTGAAAAACTGCCCAAATACAACAAAGAAATGTGGGAAGAGCTCAAAACTTTCCAAACCAAAATTCAAACTCAGGTGCAGGAACAAAATCTGTTCCGTGAACATACTAATATTCTTCGCGACCGTCTCAATGAACTGTTCGGCTCTCTGAAAAAATTGCGCGAAGTAGAAGACAATGCTTTCGAATCAGCTGCCAAAGAAGCTTTTGAGAAAATTGTCCATGTCTTAAATCAGGTGGAGGAAGCTGTTGAGAAAAATATCGGTGAATGGGCTAAATGGTTCGATAAACTCAAAATTTTACAGACAGATCTCAAAATCGTAAAACTTACCCGTGAGGGCCGTACTGAACTTTGGGCCCGTATCGACAAGGCTTTCAAAGAGGTAAAAGATCGCCGTTTCGGTGCAAGTCCAAGCAGCAAAGAGAGCAGCAACAGTGGAAGCGGAAGTGCAGAAACCCGTCTGCAGCGCCGTATTGAGGGATTAAGACAGGCTATCCAAAAAATGGATAACTCTGTTGGCCGTGATGAAAAAGACTTGGATTTCCAACAGAAAAAACTCAACTCAAGCACTGCTACCCAATTGGAAACTCAGCTTCGCGAGGTACGTGCCAAAATGATACAGGACAGACTCAATTCAAAAATTGAAAAACTGGCTGATATGAACAAAACTTTGGCCGACCTCGAAGCACGTCTTACCCGTATTTTAGCAAAAACGGCTACTGCAGAAGATCTGAAAGTGGCAGATGAGGAAGCTCCTGCTGAAGAAATCAAAATAGTTGAAGAAGAAAACGAAAACAGTGCAGAATAATCTTTTCAGATTTTTCTGATAAATAATGAAAAGCCCGGCGAATTCGATTTCGTCGGGCTTTGTTTGTTAGACTGTTCGAAAAAAAGCCTACCAAAATCTACTTTTTAGTAGATATCATTAATCTTTGTAGCTGTCTTTTCCTTTAGGAGGTAATCCGCCTACTATGAAAAGAATTAGGTCAATAAACCATCCAATTCCGAATAATGCAGCAGTAAACAGGTACAAAATACCCATCCCGTTGTATCCCAAATAAAAGCGATGTATGCCTAGAAATCCCAAAAACCAAAATAATAGGAACGCAATCAAAAAAGATTTTTCCTGAGTTTGGGTAGGGGCAGTTGGCGCTTTTTGTTGTTTTTTCGACTTTTTGGTTTGTTTTTTTGCTTTTACTTCTTGTCGTGGTAACACAGGAAGCGCTTCGGCTTTCGATTCAATTTTAGGCAGCGAAACAGCAGCTTGGCAATTTGGTATAATTATTAAGCTAAAAAGCGCAATTAAGAAAATTGCGAATGTTTTTGAAATATTTTTCATGTATTTAATATTTATCTTAGCTTTTAATAATATTTATTAAAATTCAATTATTGCTGTGTACAAACCCCTGTTGTTATAACTGTTGTATTGGCTGTCTGCCATTCTAAATCACATATATCGTCACTTTTACAGCATACTGTTTCCCTTTCTATCAATGTGTTTGTAATGTCATCTCTTTCTTCGCATACATAACAAACTTCTTTGTTACAGCTAATAAGAGAAACTGCAACTACAGCAAGAATAAATAATTTTTTCATGGCAATTTCATTTAAAATTTGAGTAAATAAATTTAATTAAATACACGACAGTAACGTAATGCATGTCACAAAAGTAACTTCTTGTTAGATTGAAAAAAAATACATATCTTTGAATTGATATACTTTTTATTGTTTCAATAAACCTTAGCATTAAATATGAAAATTGGCGATAAAATCAAAAAGATAAGAGATTTAAAAGGAATGAAACAGGAGGATTTAGCCGCTCTGCTAAATATTAGTCCGCAAGCTTTTAGTAAGATAGAACGGAATGAAACTAAGTTAGACACTGTAAGATTGGAGGATATTGCTAAAATTTTTAATATGTCTTCAGAAGAAATTCAGCAATTTGATGAGCGTAACCTGTTCTTTAATAACATGCATGAATGCAAGGATAGCATAACAATAAATAACTATTACAATTCTGACCAAGCCGTCTTTGAAACAATAATAGAACAGCAAAAAGAATTAATTAATGAACAGAAGGAAGAGATTAGATTTTTGAGAGGCCAATTAGATAAACTTCTCAATAAATAACAGAAGAAAAACCCCCAACAATTTTATTGCTGAGGGTTTTCCAAAATTACCAAACTCAATCAGGAATTATATTTTATCTCCTTCCCGGTCTTTTGTGCATTCGCATTTCATCCAAATCTACGGTTTCAGTTTCTCCGTTATCATGAGTGACAGTAGCTTCATTGTCGCAGGTTCCGTCACCAAAATCCAAAGTGTGCTTTTTACCTTTGGGGTCCGTCATCTGTTCCACTCCGGAAATAGGATGACCGCATGATGCATCGAAAACAATCGGTTCCAAAATTACTCGGGTCACAGTTTTATTATCTCGGCAACTCATAGTTGCACTGCCTGTCATTTCGAATTTATCATCGGTGCAGACATTACTTGTTTCATAGCCGGCAATCCAGGTACGGGTACCGGAAGCAGTTTTTGTTCTTTTCTTTCCGTCATGTGACATCACAATATTGTCTTCATAAGCAAAAACCGGTTGGTTGTTCACCTCAGTGCTGATATTGGTCAGGCTGCGGGTACCGCTCATTTCGCGTTCACCTACAAAGAAATTTTCAAAAGTAACGGTTCTGACAGCTCCTACTGTTGCCATATCGGCAGAGATTCGAACAATAATTTTTCCTTTTTTCAAATGTTTGTCATCGGTACCGCAACCCTCAGTACCATAGTCAATCGTAATGGTACGCGGGAATACCCCATCTCCGGAATCAGTAATTACAGCACAGGCATCCAATTGGGCCCGCATTTCTTCGGGTTGGCAGCCCTGGCATTTCAAGGTCAGTGCATCGGGATCTTTTTCGGCTTCTTCAGCAGATTTCTGCATCATGAGACCATCAGTGATCTCTTCCATTTCTCCGCTCATAATGTCTTTATTGCAAGATGCGAGGAGGATGATTGTTGCAAGTGGCAACAGGCTGAAAACAAATTTTACTCTTTTCATAACTGTTAAGGTTTTTTAGTGATGGCACAAAATTCAGCAGTGCCTTAATAAATTTCAGTAAAGAGTAAAAAATTTAATTCATGCAATTTATTATTTATTCGTATAATTAAAATATTAACAATAAAGAGTCAGACCATATATATAGCCGGCATTTCAAGAAATTAAAAAATTTAACGTTTGGAAGAATTTGAATGTAAAACGAAGTAAAAATTAATTGGGTTGGTATTTACTAATTTTTATATGTTGCCGTTTTTGCGTTTTACAATCATCTGTCGCGCTGCTAAAGTTTATATGACAGGATGCTGAAAAAAAATTAAAAAAATTACGCCTTTAAAAATTCCGTAATACTGTTTTGAATCATATTGCAATATGTCGCAGGAAAGATTATTCCATATGACAAGGATTTTCTATTTTTTTAATCATAAAAAAGCCTTTGTCCGGAAAGGTCAAAGGCTTTTATCTATTTTTTATCTGTGTATGATTATTTCAACAATGAAACAATTGGACTTGTAGGCATTATACCACGGTCAAAAACATATTCTTTGCCGTCTTTGAGCGTAATGCGGAATCTTTTGAAGATCCAAAAGGCAGAATAGGTTTCCACTTTTGCGATTTCGGCACGGCTGAATTTGATCAAACCGTCAGCACCGCCGATTCCGGTAGCACTAAAAACATTATCAATATCATAATACACATTTTTATCTGTGACAATGAATTTTCCGTTAAGTCGATTGTTCTTCAAAAGGCAATTGATAATCCATTTGCCTTTTTGTACTTCACCTTGTTCCAATTGAATAGTATTCCAGTTTTAGGATAATAAAATTATGGGTTATATTTACTGATACGTTGAGTGCGAATGATATTCCTATTTCTATCGAGCATACGCACCATATACATACCGCGTGGCAATTCGCTGACATCGTACTTTCCGGTTCCGTTATTTACGGTGAAGTCCTCAATTTTGCGGCCTACCACATTGTAAATTTCCAAAAATTTGACTTCTGAACCATCTTGGATTTGAATATGATCTACAGCCGGATTTGGATATATACTGGGCGCAGATCCTGAAAAGCTGCTGTTTCCACCTGATTGCTGTGCAGAACCGCTGAATGCTACAGTAACTGTGTTGGAAGGATTTCTAACCTCGTAAATTTTGATTTCCACATTGCCGATACCTTCAATTCCGTTTGGGCGAAATAATACGCGAAAATCGCTGACTGACTCACCGGGAGCCAAAGTAAATATTTTACTGTCTACCAGCGTATTGTAACACTGTTTGTCGCAGACAACAGCATCCCAACCTTGGGGCATATTGTTACGAACCCTTTCCCATCGGAGTTCCATAGTACGTGTGCTGCTGTTTTTAACCAACACTGACGGAGAAATCTCCTCGGAACTTCGCCCCTGTTGGGCCGCATAAGTAGAAGAAACTAACAATTGCTGTGCCTGAGCAAGTACGTTAAACAATAAAAAAAGTGATAAGAGTATAGTTTTTTTCATCTAAATTATTTAATTGTGTTATAGTGAATATTAATTATCAGACAGTTAATTAATTTTGTAAGTTTGCAAAAGATGAGCCAAAAAAAGCGGATACAAATGCAAAAAGACGAAAACTTTTATCAAGATACAATTTTTTTTATAAAAAACTTGAATATTAGTCAAAAATTTAACCTAATCTTTTGTTTTTATCGTTTTATAGCGCTGTATTGCCTAATTTTGCATTCTCATTAATTTTTGAAACGATGAAAAGAATTATAACTGGATTTTTAGCATTAACAGTTGCCGGGACTGCCTTGGCACAAAACTTTGTCAGTACGTCCCCCACTAATAAAAATGTATTGCTGGAAGGCATTGGCGGTATTAACTGCTATTATTGCGCTGAAGCTGATGCAACAGCAGAGTCTCTGCTTGATGCACAAAGTGGCCGCTTAGTATGGATAAATATACATGCTGGTATTTTTGCTGAACCGGGCAGCAATGAGCCCGATTTCAGAAGCAGCTATGCAGATACCCTTTTAAGCTTATCCGGCATGACTGCTTATCCGGCTGCTATGATCAACAGACGTTACCTGCCTGATTTCTGGCAAAATAACGGTAAATTGGCTATTGAGACACAAAACTGGGCAGCTGCAGCCGATACAATCCTGAATGAGGTAGCACAAGTAAATGTTGCTGCCCGCTCTGAGTTCAACATCAGCAGCAGACAACTGAAAGTTGTGGTTGAATCTTATTATACCTTCATGAGTACTACAGCACCAAATAAACTTTTTGTTGCAATGCTGCTGGACAGTATTTTGGGTCCGCAGGAAGGTGCTTCGGTTTATAATCCTTCGGCATTAAATGCTGACGGCAATTATATGCACAGAAATATTCTTTTTGATTATATCAGCAGCGGATTAGGGATTTCTAATCCCACATCCGGTAACTTCCGCGCCGATACCTTTTATTATAATGTGCCCGCTGATTTTAATGGCGGTAATTTTGAACTTTTTTCGCCAAAGGTTGCGGTTTGGATTACGGGAAACGACTACGCAAATGTAATTAATGCTGCTTATTCCGAAATGACTTTAATTTCAAATGAGGCACTTGCAGCCAATATTCTTTCTGCTGACTGGGATGCAGATTTTAATCAGATCTGCGGCAGTGAATCTGCCCTGAGTCTCGAAATTCAGAATTTGGGTAACAGTGCCATTGATTCCGTAAGCGTCGGTTATGACATTAATTCAGGCGCTTCTTCCGGCAATTTTACGGTTTTAATGAATACTCCACTGCCAATTGGCAAAACGACAACTATTCAACTTCCTGTTATCAGCGGTCTCAACAATTCAACCAATACCGTACTTTTTGGTATCAGTAATGTAAATACAGCGGTCAATCCAAATACTGATCAGATTTCAACACAAATCTCCAAAGCCTCACTTTTTGTTTCCGACAGTACCAATGGCGTTCTCAAAGTACGCTTCGATAATTATCCGACTGATATCAGTTGGGAACTGATTGACGAAACTGCCGGCGATGTGATTGTATCTGACAGCAACTATGCAGTGTCCTATGCGATTATCACACAAAATTTTACAGCTGTTGAAGGACATTGTTATGCGCTGAAACTGACGGATGCTTATGGCGATGGACTCTGCTGCAACTCAGGTCAGGGTTATTATGAACTTAAAATCGGCAATCTGCAGATTTTTAGAGATGATGAGTTTGACTTTGAATCGGGACTTAAATTTACCTTCGAAGAAGGTGTTATTGCAGTAAACCAAACAGCTAAAACAAGTTTTGAAGCAACGGTTTTCCCCAATCCTGCAACTACAGAAGTAACGCTTCGTATCAGCACTGCCGTTTCCGGAGATGTTGAAATGGCAATTTACAATGGTGTGGGCCAGAAAATAAGCAGCAAAATACTGAATCTGAACGAAGGGACACAGTTCCTGCCTTTATCTGTGGAAGGTTTAGCACCTGGATTCTATCTAATCAGTCTGAACAAAGGCGGAGTAAAAAGCATTGTGAAGCTGATAATTGCAAAATAAAATTCTAATCACAACGATTTTTAGATAAGCCTCGGAATACGGGGCTTTTTGTTTTGCAGCAACTGCAAAATATTTCGCAGCTAACGATAAAATTGGGCGTTGCTGTCGATACTTTTGGCATTATATTACCACTCATACCCAATTTTCTCTGACCTGCGACGCTTCAAAAGCGGTACCCTTCGGAGTAGTTTATTTTGCCAATTGCTTGGTATTATTGGAGTTATATTATTGTCAAAATTTATAAAATGTGTACAGTGTAATCGTAAGTTAGACGGTACCCGAACCCCAAAGGGCTCCGCGAAGCGAACGTTCCGCAAGCGAACCCGAAGGCTCCGCGAAGCGAACAGAATTTCTAATAACGGATTTGGGATTATTATTTATGCGAATCAAGGATTGAAATATATTGAAAAGTATTGATTTTATTTAAAAAAACTAAAAATTACGAGCCGAAGGCACCGTTTCAGATCGTCGGAAGCACCAGCATATAGAATTGGACCTTTCG
>CAINVS010000400.1 GCA_903854205.1 uncultured Bacteroidota bacterium
AAGTGCTTCATCAACACTTTTTCCTTTTAGCCATTCTGTAGCCAAAGAAGAAGAAGCGATGGCCGAACCACAACCGAATGTTTTAAATTTAGCGTCAGTAATCATGCCTGTTTCGCTATTTACTTCAATTTGTAATCTCATTACATCACCACACTCAGGAGCACCTACAAGTCCGGTACCCACGCTTTTACTAGATTTATCAAGAGTTCCAACGTTTTTAGGATTTTGATAATGGTCGATTACTTTTTCTGAATATGCCATGGTATTAATTTGATAATTTGGTGATTAGTTTATTTGATGATGTTTATTCGATTTTTAATTTTTCAGTAAATCGATTTTTTAATTTTTACTTTTAAATTTTGAATTTTAGTGCGCCGCCCACTCAATTGAATCCAAATCAATTCCTTCTTTATACATTTCCCATAGCGGACTCATTTCTCTCAGTTTCAAAACAGTATCACTAATAGATTTGATGGTATAATCAATTTCCTCATCTGTGGTAAATCTACTCAATCCAAAACGAAGTGAACTATGAGCCAAATCATCACCCAATCCTAATGCTTTCAAAACATAAGAAGGTTCCAATGATGCTGAAGTACAAGCAGAACCTGAACTCAATGCAATATTTTTATTGAATCCCATCAATAAGCCTTCCCCTTCTACATGCTTAAATGAAATATTAGCTACATGAGGTAAACGATGTTCTCTGCTACCATTTACATAAGCTTCTTCAATTTTCATCAATTCAGTTTCAAGCTTATCTCTCATCACAGCAATTCTTTTTGCATCAGCTTCCATTTCATTCATACACAATTCGCAGGCTTTACCAAAACCTACAATTCCAGTCACATTTAATGTTCCGCTTCTCATTCCGCGCTCATGACCGCCGCCATCCATTTGGGCCGTTACCTTTACTCTTGGATTTTTTCTACGAACGTATAAAGCTCCTACTCCTTTCGGACCATACATTTTGTGAGCAGTAAAAGCCATTAAATCTATACCATCTTTATTTACATCAACCGGAATTTTGCCAACCGCTTGCGTAGCATCTGTAAATACCAAAACACCATGTTTGCGAGCAATAGCACTGATTTCTTTGATAGGCATTACGGTTCCAATCTCATTATTAGCGTACATAATTGCTATCAAAACCGTTGTTGGTCTGATGGCAGCTTCCAATTCAGCCAAATCTATCAAGCCATCAGGTTGAACAGTCAGGTAAGTAACCTCACCGCCTTGCTTTTCGATATGTTTACAAGTATCTAAAACAGCTTTATGTTCTGTAGTGGCTGTAATGATATGATTGCCTTTATTGGCATACATTTCAAACACACCTTTAATACCTAGATTATCGGCCTCAGTTGCCCCTGAAGTAAAAATAATTTCTTTTGGATCAGCGCCGATCAACTTTGCCACTTGCTCTCTAGCATAATCAACCGCTTCTTCAGCAGCCCAGCCAAATGGATGGTTTCTGCTGGCAGCATTGCCAAATTGATTTAAAAAATACGGTGTCATCGCTTCCAAAACCCTCGGATCCATCGGAGTAGTAGCG
>CAINVS010000401.1 GCA_903854205.1 uncultured Bacteroidota bacterium
TGATGAAAAAACATTAATTTTAATATAATTAGAAATATATTTCCAATGAAAAATGATAAAATAGGCGAAATTATACAAGAAAGAAGAGTGTATCTTAATTTAACACAAAAGGATGTTGCAGAGATGGCGGGTACGACGTTTAAGTCAATTTCTGAAATTGAATTAGGAATTAGAAATCCTACTTTAGATACTTTGAATCGGATATTAGAGGTATTAGGTTTAGCATTATCTGTTCATATTAAAACAATGCACTAATGAAAGCGGGTGTTTATAATAATGGCATTTTAGCTGCTGTTTTGGAAAAGCGATTAGATGGAACCTACTCGTTTGAATATGATGATTTGTATCTGCAAAGTGCGAGTAATCCGTCTATTAGTTTGACCCTGCCTAGAAGTGTTAAAACGCATGAATCTAAAAAGTTGTTTGCATTTTTTTTTGGTTTACTATCTGAAGGCGTCAATAAGAATATTCAATGCAGATTATTGAAAATAGATGAGAATGATCATTTTGCAAGATTACTTTTGACGACACAAGATGATACTATTGGGTCCATTACTGTAAAACCTTTTTAGATGAATTGTATAGGATGTTATAAAAAAATAGATAAAGATGAATATTGCTTATCATGTAGAAAGAAACTATTTGATGGCAAACGTGTTTCTACTATATTGGATTTTGATAAACCTAAAGCAGAGAACATTTCGTTGTATAACGAATACACAAAAAGATTATCAATTTCAGGAGTACAGTTAAAGTATTCACTTATGTTAGTTGGAAACAAACTTGAATTAACAGAGAAGAACGGACAGTATTTATTAAAACCAATCCCTGCTGCAGACCATTTAGAAATGATGGAAGATGCACCAGAGAATGAACATTTGACCATGCAAATTGCATCACAAATTTTTAATATTAAGACTGCACAAAATGCATTAATTTATTTTAGAGATGGTACGCCAGCTTATATTACTAAAAGGTTTGATGTAAAAGGAGATGGAACTAAATATATACAAGAGGATTTTGCCCAAATAACGAATAGAACTAAAGAAACCCATGGAGCGTCATACAAATATGATGGAAGTTATCTTGAAATAGGAACGTTAATAAAACAATATGTTCCTGCAGCTATGGTTGCAGTTGAAAATTTCTTCAAAATTGTTTTATTTAATTATATTTTTTCAAATGGGGATGCGCATTTAAAAAATTTCTCATTAATAAGAAATCAATTTGGTGAGTTGGAACTGTCGCCTTGTTATGATTTAATGTCAACAATTATTCATACTCCAGGAGAATCAGATACAGCACTAAATTTATTTGATCAGGATTACGAATCAGATTATTATTCAACCTATGGGCATTATGGCAGAATGGAGTTTGAAGCATTTGCGAAAAAACTCGGAATCGTCGAAATTAGATATTTGAGAATTATTGATGCGTTTATAGAAAAGAAAGATGTTGTAACGAAATTTATTGCTAATTCACTTTTGTCCACAGATGTTCGACAAAAATATGCTGATCATTTTTTAGATAAGGTTCAGCGTATTTTAAGTTCCCCTAATAGTCCCACCTAACACAAATTAAAAATCCCTATCACATTGATTAACAATATAATAGGGACTATAAGTGGCTGTAGGGGGAGGGATCGAACCTCCA
>CAINVS010000402.1 GCA_903854205.1 uncultured Bacteroidota bacterium
ACAAAAAATATTTATTTAATTTGATGAAATACAATAATTTAGAGTTCCGAAAAACTACTATAAAAATACTCATCCGTGAAACAAATTTCAAAAAAATTATCGAGATTTCCAAATTTGTACTTTTTGATGTTAAATACAACTTGTATTGTGGATTCAAATCATCTTCCTTTTTGTAGAGCTGTCAGACCAAAATCCTTAAAAATTCTAAAAGATGAAATGAATCCTGAGTTAAGGTTACTCCGCTATTAGTAAACAGTGCTATTTTGGCTATAAGTTGCATATAGTTTTGTTAATAATTGCATAATGATTGGCGATAAAGGATACCTTAATAAATCTGTTCAACTTAGCTTATTTGAAAAATAAGTAATTGTTTTTTAGGTCAAAGAGAAAAAATAAAAAAATTGAAAGTAATTGGACATATTACTGATAATCAAACAAAAAAGAATAAAAAACATTCTCCCAGCTATGAGATCAGTTTATGATTAAAATAAAATGTTCTCTTGTACTTTGCAAAAAACACTGTAAAAATCAGAGATTTTACGCTGTAAATTAATCAATTGAATAATAATTCATTAAATTGAATAAAACATGCTTTGTCAATTTAATCACACAACGGGTTTATTATTATTAAATCGGGCAATTGTTTGAAAAAAAAATTATGAATATGTAATCATTTTGGATGTCAATCAGATATCTTGAACTTAGGAGTTATTTTGGCGCGGGCTTTGTAGTAACTATCTAAAATTAAAACTTATGAAAAATAGCACAATCCTTTTTTTCTTACTGTTCAGCTTTAATGCTGCATTTGCTCAAATGCCCAATGGAAAAGAAAAAATAACAAGCTCAGATACGGCATTTGAACAGGAATTAGTAAGATTGGTAAATGAGGAAAGAAAGAAAAGGTCGCTTAAACCACTAGCATGGGACGAGAAATTGGCCTATGCTGCCCGTTATCATGCTTCAGATATGATAAAAGACCAATACTTTAAACACGAAAGCTATGACCGCAATTATAAAAAACTGAAGAAGATAGGCCTGACATTCGACAGATTAAGGAAATTTACAGGAACGACTTATACAGGTCTGTCTGAAAATATTGGCGCCGGACAGACCAGTGCTAAAGAAATGGTCAAAGTGTGGATGAATAGTAGCGGACATCGTGCTAATATCCTAGATGAAAAGGCTAAATTTATTGGCGTGGGATATATTTATTCTGAAGAAGATCCTGAAGAAATGCAGCATTATTGGGTGATGGATGCAGGATATTGAACATTGGCTATTCATAATTAAAGAGACCACTACATTAGGCTTATAATTATATAACTCACTTCGTTTGGTTCAACATTATGAATTAAACAATATCTCTTTTTCTTTTCCATCGCTTGTGCGACCATAACCAAAATTCTGGCGCTTCCTTGATAAGCATCTCAATTTTTTGGGTAAAAATGGCGGAAATCTCTTCGGGTGTGTAATCCAAGGGATTGTCTATCAGTAATTCACCGCTAAGCTCGTAATGACCTCTTTTTGCCTTTCGGGTTTTGAAAAAATAAATTGGCAAATTGTATTTTTGAGCATATTTTGCCGGACCGTGCAGAACAGCCGTTTCCCGATGGAAAAATTGTACCCAATGGCATTCCTTTACATTGCTTGGACTCTGATCAGAAATCATAATATACATCGGATGTTTGGGGAAATTAACTTTAAAATAAGCAGAAGTTTCATTGAGCGGTGCCATCAAAGTGCCTTTCTGTCCTCGCGAATGCCTGATATACTCGTTTATCAGCTCATTTTTCAATGGCTTATAAAAAACGATCACAAGCGGATCTACTTGTAATCCGCATCCCAATGCGCCATATTCCCAATTATTGTAATGACTGCCTACAAAAAGGCTTGCATGGCCTTCGCTGAAGGGTTTATTTGGCGCTTCCAAAGTAAGTACTTTATAGCGTTTTACGGTCTCTTTATCTGAAAGATTTACCGCTTTTATGCCCTCCATGAAAATATCGGCCAAGTGCTGATAAAACTTTTTCTCTGTTTTGAGCAGTTCTGCCTCCGTCCAATCCGGAAAACTTTGGCGCAGATTGTCTCTTACTACTTTTTTACGGTAGCCGATTATATAATAAAGCAGCAGATAGAGTCCGTCCGACATTTTGTAAATCATCCAGAAAGGGATAAGATCAAAAAATCCTATAAATACTCTAAAAAACAGATAACCAAAATATTTTTTCAATTTTTGTAATTTTTAGTTTTTCAGAAGTAAGATTTTCACTTCGTAGAGCTCTCTCGTCTTTGGGACGAGATCGGTTCAGGTGATTCTTCTTACTTTCAAAACATTTGAATACTTTAAAAAAAACACCAGATATTTTCCGCGCCCTTTGCGTATACCATGGCGTCCTTTGCGGTAAATTTTAGATACAGTTACAATATAATGGAGGCTGAAGCCACCGTCTCCTTTGGTATTAGCTTCGGAAGGCTGAAGCCTCTCCTTCGCTTTTTTTCTTCAAAACACTTGAACGCTTAAAAAAACACCTGATCATCTCTGCGCCC
>CAINVS010000403.1 GCA_903854205.1 uncultured Bacteroidota bacterium
TATAAAGATGCCATAGATTATTTGTATGACAACATGCCAATGTTCCACCGCATTGGAGCTGCAGCTTTCAAACCCGACTTATCAAACAGTCTTGCGCTCTCACAGTTTTTAGAAAAACCCGAGCAAAGCTTTAAAACCCTACATATTGCTGGAACAAATGGAAAAGGTTCAACCGCACATATGATCGCTTCAGTTTTGCAATCTGCGGGTTACAAAGTTGGATTATATACATCCCCGCATTATCGCGATTTCAGAGAAAGAATAAAAATTAACGGGCAGTATATTTCAGAAATAGATGTAATAGATTTTGTTGAAAAAGTTAAACCTTTTGTAAATGAGTTTCAGCCTTCATTTTTTGAACTAACGGTAGGCATGGCCTTTGATCATTTTCGAAAACATGAAGTTGATATTGCAATCATAGAAGTTGGTATGGGTGGGCGATTGGATGCAACAAATATCATTACCCCAATTTGTTCGGTCATCACCAATATCGGTTTTGATCACGAGCAATTTTTGGGCAATACGCTGGCAAAAATTGCAGGAGAAAAGGCCGGGATAATAAAACAGAAGGTCCCTGTTGTGATCGGCGAACATAATATGGAGACAAAACCTGTTTTTGAAAAATTCAGTAGAGATAATAATGCGAATATATACTACGCTTCATCAATTTTCGAAGCAGTATTAACCTCAGACGGCATCGAAAAACAGGTTTTTGATATTTATAAATTGGGTAAACCTTATCTCAAAGACCTTGAGATGACTTTGACAGGTGCTTATCAGATACACAATTTGAAAACTGTAATTTCTACCGTGGAAATTCTAAAAGAAAAAGGATTTGAGATTGCCGAAAAGTCCATAAGAATAGGACTTTCAAATGTTAGGGAAATTAGCAAAATAATAGGCCGATGGGATATTCTTCAAAAGGAAAAACCTATTATCGTATGCGATTCAGCTCACAATCCTCATGGTTTGAAATACGTTTCTGATGCTTTAAATAAAATGAAATATAGCAAACTGCATATCGTTTTTGGGATGGTGAGCGATAAATCTCCCGAAAAACTGTTGGCTTTTATGCCCGAAAAGGCAGAATATTATTTCTGTAAGGCAGATATACCGCGTGGACTGCCTGCTGAAAAACTTCTTGACGCTGCTAAAATTATTGGCTTGAATGGAAATATATACAATTCTGTAAAGGCTGCCTTTGAGGCTGCTAAAAAAAATGCGGAAGAATCGGATGTAATTTATGTTGGAGGAAGTATTTTTGTTGTAGGAGAAATTATTTAAAATACTTTTTTACAAATTACAACTCTTCTCTGCAAACTGCTTCAGAATTCTCTCAATCTGATCTTTTAAAAAAGGTTTAGAAATATAGTCATTCATTCCAATTTCAATACATTGCTCTCTATCACCCTTCATTGCATTGGCCGTAAGTGCAACAATAGGTACTTTAAAATCAGAATTCAGTTCACTGTTTCTAATTCTTTGAGTTGTTTCAAATCCATCCAAAACAGGCATTTGAATATCCATAAAAATTAAATTGGGCTTATATTTTTTAAACATTTCAAAAGCTTCTAACCCATTGTATGCTTGGAATATCTCCACTACTCCAAATTTTACTAGGATCTGCTTTAGCAGAAGCATATTAACCTTATTATCTTCAGCTATAAGAATTTTATATCTTTTCAGCCATTCGGGTGTTTCTTTATTTACCTTTGGCAAATTTGGCAATTTATCCTTTAATATATACTCTAACAGAGATTTAAGTAAAACCCAAGGCAAAATTGGTTTGAGAATATAATTTTCAAAATAATAATTTTGTTGATTATCATTTTCTGATACCAACATCAGAATATTAGTGTCAAACTTGGGATTATCCTTTAAAATTTTTTTTGCAAAAGTGGTATCTGCTATAATTTTATCCCATTTCTTTTCAGGCAATTGTTTAAGATCATGATTGCATATTACAGCTTGGGCTCCCCACTCTTTAACTAAATTGTAAATATAATTCGTTTCATTAATATTTTCTGAAGCTATTAGCAGCAATTTATTTTGCAATGGATTTTTAGAATATTCGGATTTTTCATTTTTCAAAGATTCCAGCTCAAGTCTCAAGGTAAATATGCTGCCCTCACCCAGAAAACTTTTAACCAGAATTTCGCCCCCCATAAGCATTGCCAACCTTTTTGAAATTGCTAAACCTATACCTGTACCACCATATTGTCTGGAAGTAGAACTGTCGGCCTGAGAAAAAGCCTCAAATATTTTTTCCAGTTTTGCGTTTTCTATACCAATACCATTATCTACAACTTGAAAATCAATCGTATAGATATTTTTATCACTATCAAAATTGTTTAACAGAATATTCAGTTTAATCTCACCCTGAACTGTAAATTTAACTGCATTGCTTAAGAAATTTATCAATATTTGGCGTATACGCATACTATCACCTATTAAATTTACAGGCACATCATGCGCAATATTTATAAAGAGGTCGAGATCTTTATCATAACAGCGAGTAGCTATCATTTTTGAAATATCTTCCACAAGTTTATGAACACTGAATTTCTCTGACTCAATTTCCATTTTATCAGCTTCGATTTTGGAAAAATCAAGTAAATCATTAATGATTCCTAAAAGAGAATAAGCTGAATGATGTACACTGGAAAGGTAATTTCGCAAAGTATCATCAAGTTTTGAAGACAATGCCAATTCAGTAAGTCCAATAATTCCATTCATAGGGGTTCTTATTTCATGAGAGATATTTGCCAAAAAAATACTTTTGGCCTTATTAGCAGTTTCAGCCTGATCTTTTGCTTTTTGCAATTCAATATTAAGCTGTTCTAATGCACGATTTTTTTCCTGCAGTGCCTGTTCTGCAATTTTCTGTTCCGCATTATTTAGTGTCTGTACCAACTGTTCGGCGATTTCACGTGCAAAAGAAACTTCATCATCCTGCCAGACTCGCATTTGACCAACGTGCTCATAACATATTACACCTCTCATTTCACCACGTACTCTAAAAACAGTATCCAACAAAGAACTTATTCCTAAAGGAACAAGATAATCATCAGCAAATTCACTACATCGTTGATCATTAATCGCATCTGAAACCTCGAGAGGCTTGTCGGTTTTTAGAACTTCAATATAATTTGGTAGATCACTAACTTCTAAAACAGTATCTTTTTGATGACTATCAATACTTTTTAAATATAATTCTACGCAATTGAGTCTATTATTTGCAAAATCAAAAAGCCAAATCCCTACCCGCTCCACTGACAAAACTTCAGCTACTGTTTCAGTAAAAACTTTAACAGAATTATCAAAATCACCCATAACCACATAGGGATGTTTGGATAAAAAGGAAATTGCCTTTTGCTGTTTTTCAAGTCTGAACAGCCTTTTTTCTCTAATTTCCTGCTCCTTTTTTTGTATTGAAATATCAGAAATTTGAACTATGAGCAATACATTTATTTCATCTTTATCAATTTTGGGATCACAAGTAAAAGATAAATTCCAATAACAGTCGGGATTCAAAAAGGAGGGGCGACTTATAATATATTGTTTTCTTTCTATAATTGCATTTCCAATTTCATTTTGCATATCAATTGACTGAAAAAAATCAGCGTACAATTTGTGTTGAATCGGATCATTCAACTTGGCTGACAATTCAAGCTGTTTAGACCAAATATTATGAATAAAACCATGATTATCAATAAGCAATAAAGTTGAATTGGAACCGGCAAATTGCATAAAAGTCCTTGAGATTACAAAAATTTCTTCTAAGTTAAAATCAAGGATTTTTTCTTGAATTTTTTCATGTAAAATTTCTTTGTTAATTTGGTGATGTTCAAAATCTGAAGAGATATTCCAAACTGTAAAAATACTGTCATCATCTGACTTCCATACTTTTAAATTTAGGAATTGACAACTGTGCAGACAAAATACTTCTGCCGAATTTTCGCCACCAAATTCATTGGTTTCCAATAATAAATTTAACCAATCTTTATAAAGACCTCTTTTTGCCAAAACTTCAAAAAAATCTGAGAATAGCAAATTTTCAATTTTTTTATCCGTTTCCAAACAAAGCATAGACTTCATTTGATTGTTGCAAGACTTAAATATAAAGTCAGGAACATCAAATTCCGATTTTTTGGAAATATTATGACATGCTAAAGCCATCATAAGCAGCATTAGATATTTAGCCCAGATCCGTCATTAGAAATTCTATTCCAAGCCTAAATTGCTGTGAAACTAAGCACTTACTCGTTTTTTGGGTTTTGAAATAGGGGTAACTATTTCTTCCCCCCAAAAAACTCCGTGAGCACTTATTTTCTTTGCCATTTAGGCTTTCATCACGAACTCTAATGACGGATCTGGGTTTAGTTTTATGAAAAAAAATCTAAAATTGATAAAAAAACGAAGATGCATTATACCATTTGCTTTATCAAGGTATTGAAGTTCTTTAGCACCTCCTAATGCTAATGCAGGAACAAAGCTGTAAATTTCGCCCGGTTCCAAAGGCCCAATTTTATTTAGAGCTTCCTCAAACAGCAAAAGATCCATATATTCGATCAAAAAAGAATCTTTACAAAGATCCGTTTCAAAAAATTCCAAACTATTCCAATTTACGACTGCTATATTTTTATAATGAACATCAATAAAACTTATGTCTTCTTCCGTATCTGTAAGCTTTCTATGATAAAAAATATCACCGAAAGCAGTCATAACAAGTGGTACGCGGTTTTGGTTTTTTATGCCTAACCAAATCGACATTATTTCCTCATATTCATTTGGATTAATTATTTCAAACAAGCCATCTGAATGTTTACCAAATCCATAGGTTTCCCAGAAATTG
The DNA here is from genome assembly GCA_903854205.1 of uncultured Bacteroidota bacterium. GTDB lineage: Bacteria > Bacteroidota > Bacteroidia > Chitinophagales > Saprospiraceae > Saprospira. Next base: position 4,856 of record CAINVS010000403.1, read on the forward strand.
ATAATAACTGAAGGAACCCTGTCTTTATAGTCATTCAGCAGTTGCTTTTCCGGCATTGTGCGTGGCCCGCTGATCGGATGTTTTTCTATAAACTTTATCATAAATCAAGATAATTTCGTTAATATAACAGTATATTATCTTTAAATCAACTTTGGTTGCAATCACAAGATAACATTAATCACTGAGATTTTTAAGCGTACGTCTATTCAGTTTCCTTATTTATAAATTTCGCAGTTAAAATTTAGACTTATTATAAACAGTTTCATTATTAGCTTTTATTTTCTATGGTTTTCTTATATATTTGCGTTAAATAAGATACCAAGAATAAATACACATGGCTATTGTAAAATTTACATTTGAAAATAAAAATATTGCCCCCAAAGAAGTTAAAGCAACTTTAGGAGACAATATTTCTGAATTGGCTGATGATAATGAAATTCACATCAACCATAACTGCGGTAGAGTTTGCGCCTGCAGCACCTGTCATGTTTACCTACTTTCGGGTGAAGATCAGCTACAAGAGATCAGTGACAGGGAGGAAGACTTTATTGACCGGGCAACCAATCCCCGAATCAATTCCAGATTGGCCTGCCAATGCGTACTGACGGAGGACAGTATTGACCTCATTATCGAAGTTTTAGTGCCGGACCAGTCCAGAATTATCGGACATGAGCATTAGTGACTAGGTACTTAGTAGAGAGTACTGGGTACTTTTCAGGTAATTAATGTTAACTATTGAAGTAAATTCATTTATTATTATAAAATATTCAATATGAGTTTTAATTTAGACCTTCCAATACATTGGAATGATTATGAAGACATTGCAATCGGACTCTATGAACGTTTCGGAGACGATTTCAACGAATCAAAAATATATCGTATCCGTTTTACAGAATTGATAGAATGGGTTTTGGAACTAAAAAACTTTGCCGATAAAAAAGAAGATTGCAACGAAGGGCATTTGGAACAGATTCAGGCCAGATGGGTGCATGAGTGGAGAGATAATCAATAAAACATACTTATATGAAACCGGGAAGAGATTTTATTGGCGTGGGTGTCGGTGCCATGGTTTTTAACGCTGAAGGCAAGGTTTTACTTACTCAGCGCGGCCCTAAATCGAACAATGAAGCCGGAAAATGGGATTTCCCGGGAGGCACAGTTGAATTCGGTGAATCGCTAGAAGAGACGGTCATCAGAGAGTTTCAGGAAGAATTGGGAATTCTTATTGAAGTCATTGAACTGATTGACGTTGTCAATCATATTTTGCCAAATGAACAACAGCATTGGGTTTCTCCTTCCTATATTGCAAGACTGTTGGAAGGTACTCCCGAAATTAAAGAGGCTGAAAAATGTACCGGCATCAAATGGCTGGAAGTTTCTGAGATCAATCAGGAAGAACTCAGTATTAGCAGCAGGTCCAACTATGAGAAATATATTGCTAAATACCCAAATAGATAAAAGATAAAA
>CAINVS010000404.1 GCA_903854205.1 uncultured Bacteroidota bacterium
AGTAATATTGATAGTCTAATTGACAGCAATTGCATGGTGCATTATAATTACAAGAAATTGGTACGTGGGCACAAGCATTACGAGCTTAGTAACCATTTAGGAAATGTGCTTGCAGTCATTTCGGATAAACGTATTACCTTGTGTGAAAGTAGTGTTGTGAGTGGGTATGAAGCGGATGTTATTAGTGCTTCGGATTACTATTCCTTTGGTATGCTGATGAAAGAAAGGACGTTTTCGAGTGAAAATTACAGGTACGGTTTTAATTCGCAGGAGAAAGATGATGAGGTTGCAGGTTCCGGAAATATTAACACCGCAGAGTATTGGGAGTATGATTGTAGGCTGGGAAGGAGGTGGAATTTGGACCCTGTGCTATATGCTTGGCAAAGTACATATTCAACTTTCATTAATAATCCAATCCTATTTTTAGATGCAAAGGGCTTATATCACTCCAAAGAGCGTGCTGAAAAAATGCAAAATCGAGCAAAAAAGGCGGGATTGGACATAGGCGAGGTATATACTAATGGGAAGGACTGGTTATTTAATAGTGTAGATGGAACTTATCACAAAACAAGATATTTTGGCACTTCAACACAAAAGATGTCTGAATTTCTTTTTGATATAAATCCTTTTAAAGATTTAGAAGTATATGGCAGCGCATCATTAAAATACACCCAAGTGGTGAATGGATCTGTAAAGGTGGTTGTTCCGATTAAGGGTATTCAAGCGGCCGCCTCAATTCAAAATGGTGGCAACATTAGTACTTTGGGTTATCTTAATTCTTATATTAACTTTAAAGTCAGTCCAAATATTGATATAAGAATTAATCCTTTAACGACTTTAAGCCAACATGACCCAAATAAGGCACTTGGTGACTGGGACCCCCAGTTAAGAATGCTTGTTACTTTGCACAAGGCTCCTATTATTATTCCGATAGGAGAAGTTCCAATTCCTATTGGAGAGTATAAGATTCAAGGGGATATTCAAGGTGGAATGAGTGGCTTAAGTATAGGAGGCAGAGCTGTTGCAGAAACCAAATCAGTTTATGGATTTAGCTTAGAAGTTGCTGGAGGGATTAGAGCCAAATTACAAATACCAGACATATTTAAAGACTGATGATGAAATATTCAGGATACATAATTGGAGTAATAGTATTAATATTACTTGTGATTTTGAGCGATTACAAACCTTTAAAATTCATTTTACCGATTGTTGCATTAGGAATATTTTTAATCCTATTTTATAATGAAATAAAGTTCTTCATTACTGTTCAAAAAGAAACGCCACAAACTGGTCAAATTATCGATTATAAATTTATTACGTCGGATAGTGAATATGATACTGACAATAAACACAATTTATTATTGACAATCAAATTGGATGATACAATTGTTGGTAAGCCATATATTCAAATCAGACATACTTCATTTAAGAAACCTGTATTAGGTCAAAAGGTGAAGATTAGAATCAATGAGAAAAATATATCTGAATCAACTATAATTAATAAGTATGATGGATTAGTATCCTTGATACGAGTGCTAATCATTTGCTTAGTTACCGGAAATCTAATTTATTACATTATCAAGAAAAGCCCATGACCTCCAACATTCTGATCTAAATAACCTGCTTTTATTTATACGCATGTTTAGCTTTCGTATGTTTCGGGAAGGCATCCATCAGGGCAAAAAGCCAGACCCTGATGCTCCATTTGCCTTTTGAACAACTTAACTCGTAAAAACCTCCATCATCTTAATTTTCCCTTTGAACCTGTTTTTAGTATAAACGATAATCCTTTTTTCAACGTTGACGGCCATATCGCAGTCGTGGACAATCTCTTAGGAGCCACGCATCTTTCCGTCATTGGTTGATTGGGGGATTTCGAATTATAAAACTTAAAACATACTTTAATTCCGGAATAATAATTATTTTCGAGTGCAATTCATACCCAAAAATAACCTTTTGGGGTTTGAAATTACAAATA
>CAINVS010000405.1 GCA_903854205.1 uncultured Bacteroidota bacterium
GTGAACTTGTTATATATATTTACAACTCATTCCTAAACTGCGACTTGATTTTTTGATTCTTTTTTATCAAGAAAAAAGAATGCCTCCGGCAGGATGAGATGATCAAAGATGCCGCTCCGAAGGAGCTCTATTTAATGACTTTGTCCTAAAATAGGTTTACACAAAAAAGTGTAAAAATGAAAGTAAAAAGTAAAGCTATATTAGGAAAATGGGTAGAAAATAGGTTATTTCTGTCGAAAGAGCAAAAGCGAATGATCATTGATGATTATTTGTCTGGCAAAGAAACAAAACAAGCTGTTTATGAGCGTCATACCGGATATAAGAACGAACATGGAAAGATATCAAAATGGATGAAACAACTTGGCATAAATGATAAAAGCCAAAAAAGTAATAACTTTGTCAATATGGCCAAGCAAAAGAAAGAAAAAGGACAAAGATTTTGATACCCTAAAGCTCAAAAAACGGGTAGAAGAGTTAGAAAAGCAACTACAGTTAGCTGAGATGAAAGCTATTGCATTTTCTACAATGGTGGACATTGCAGAGAAAGAGTTTAATATCGCATGAAAGGGATGAATCAGCTAGTTGAAAAGATTAAAAAATGCGGTTTATTCACCGGCGTGGAACATCAGTATGATCATACAATATGTTATTAAGCCTGACTTACTTCAGTTTAAACTCCACTCTACGGTTTCTTTGTCTGCCTTCCGGGGTATTGTTATCGGATATTGGCAAAGTGCTGCCAAAACCTTCTGTACTGATACGCTCTTTTGCTATGCCTTTGGTTATGAGGTAATTCCCGACGGAATTGGCCCGGCGGGAAGAGAGCTCCAGATTGTAACTTTTATTGCCAATGTTATCTGTATGACCGGAGATCTGTATTTTAAATTTTTCTTTCTTAAGAATTGCAATAAGCTTATCCAATTCCGCAAAGGAAGCAGTTTTCAGGTCGGCTTTGTCATATTCAAAATAGACATGTTCCAAAATAAAGCTGATATTCGTTTCAACCTTTCCGCTAAAAATTTCTGTTTTTGTCTCTATTACTTCTTTTGTGAAAAAGCTCTGAAAAAAAGTTGGAAGTCCCAACTGACCTTCTGCGCTGAGCTCTACCCCATCCAGTGAAAACTGACAATCGGCTCCTAATTTTTCGGGGCTGTGAATCACACCCAATTTCTTTTTGTTGTATTGGGTAAAGTAAATTTTTCTATCGGGACCCAATTGCAATGCCCCCAACCAGCTTTTATCGGGAGTGGATCCGACAATAAGTTCAGAAGCCTGTATCTTTTCTGCTGATCCTGCCTGAAGATTATACTGATAAATCTTTCCTGTTCCCGCTGCCGAACCATAGAATACGGAGCCGTCCGGAGAAAATTCGACACCATATGGATAGGACAATGCCGGCAGTTTCAAGGTAATAGGTTTGGATAATTTTCCGCTTTCGTTGTCAAAATCAAAAAGTTCAAAAATTTGGGAATCCTCAAGCGCCAAGACAATCTGAGAGCCATCGGGAGATGCCTTCATATAACCCTGATAATTGAGGGTACTACCATTGATTTTTGAATGAGGCGTACCTGTTTCAGAGATTACCGGATTTGGTTCTATACCTTTTTCCGTCAGCAGGTAGGCCAAAAAGCCGGCGTTTTCCACATCATGAGCAATAACCCAGATATCTTTATTGTTGCGATGTCTGACAGCGGTGAGTTTTTCAGTAACAGGAGCTTTCAGCTTTATATTTTTCTGAGTGAGCTCGCCTATTCCATCTTCCTTTTTCAGATCGATAATTGAGTAACAAAGTCCGTTTTGCTCCCCGATGTCATCTAAGGTAAAAAGATAATAAATACCGTCTTTAGCCGGAAGTACAACGCCGGATGAAGTTGAAGAAGGATTTCCCAATAATCCCTCAGCTCCTTTCATCAGCACATGTTTTTTATTCCAAACGGAAATGCCATCGGTATAAAAAAGAATTTCACCCTTTTCATTGCAAATTGTAGCGCAACCTTCTTCTGTACTAAGCTGACCATTGCTGATCGCTTTTGGTTTGCCTATAAAGCTTTGTTGTTTAATGGAATCGTATTCCATAAAGGTAACTCCTGCTTTTTTACCAAAATACCAGCTTGCGCTTTCTTTTTGGGCCTGTATTTGAGTCACTGTATAATTGAGCAAAAACAATAGCAATAGCTTATTCATTGTATTTGTTTTTTGTTGAAACCTAAAAAATTATGCTAAATCAAATAGAACTTCAATAAATTGTTCGAAGCCCTTTTGGCTTTCACTTCGTGTTCCTCCGGTTCGCTTTGCGTAGCCTTGGTTCATCGCAAACACTAATGACAGATATGAGTTTTAACGCTTGATTAGCATTAAAAAGGAATAGTTACAGATCGCTTCCATCTATAATATTGTTATTGAGCGCAAATATAACCAACCCGGCTACATTTTTGGCACCTGTTTTTTCCAGAAGATTTCGTTTGTGTGCATCAACTGTACGTTTGCTGATAAAAAGCTTATCGGCAATTTCCTGATTTGAAAACTCCTTGATAATAAGAACCAATACTTCTTTTTCACGATCGGTAAGGGGTATAGTCGGCTCAAATTTTGACTTTTTCTTTTTATTACTTATTGGTGAAGCAAGACTGTTCATAACTGTATGTAAAACCTCTGAACTATAATAAGGCATTCCATTATATACAGAGATTATTGCCTGTTTTATTTCCTGCTCAGTGGAATTTTTGAGTAGATAGCCCTGGGCACCAGCTTTTAGCATTTCTTTAATATGTTGATTTTCAGCAAGCATTGACAAGGCCAATACCTTTATACTGGGATATAATTCAGTGATTTTTGCAGTACATTCAATCCCGTCCATCACTTCCATATTAATGTCCATGAGCACAACATCAGCAGTAACATTTTTAATAATGAGCAACGCATCAGCGCCATTTCCTGCTTCACCCACAACTTCAAAGCGATTATCTTCTTCAATATGAGCTTTAATCCCATCACGGATTAGCTTATGGTCATCGACCAAAATAACTTTTATTGCTTTCATACTTGTCTCGTAGCTTTATTACCGGCAATAACGGAGAAACCGATTAAAAAAGCGATAAATATATACATTAAAAACTAAAAAGAGCTTTAAAATAAAAACGATTAAATAAAATTCCAAAAATTAAAAGAGTTTATATTGGAATTTCAATCATAACGGTAGTACCGTGACCTTTTTTGCTTTCTATTGTAAAAACCCCCGAGACAGAGTGTGTTCTGTTTCGCATGCTGTTAACTCCAAAAAAATCACCACTTTCATCTGTTTTAAAGCCAATGCCATTATCCTCAATAGTAAGAATAATTACATCTGTATATTTCATTAGTTGAATTGTGACAATATTAGCCCCTGAATGTTTTAATATATTTGTTATTGCTTCCTGAGTTACTCTAAAAAGAGCCAATTCAATTTTTGAAGCTAATCTTTCTCCATTTAGGTTATCATAAAACTGAAAGCCAATATCTTCGCCAAGCCTTTCTACTAGGCTCTGAACAGCAAGTACAAAGCCATAATCACTGATAGCTTTTGGCATAAGTGTATGTGCAAGATGCCTGCTTTCCTGAATTGCCTGGCCAAGATAATGAACCGCATTGGCCAATTTAGTTTGATTTCTTGCTGATAGTACGCCAATTTCTTTTTTTACAGATTCAAGATTGAGTGAAACTGCCATCAATATTTGGCCGAGATTATCATGAAGTTCTTTGGCCATTCGAGTACGTTCTCGGTCTTCTGTTTCCAAAACTGAAGCAACAATAAAATCTTCACTCTGTTTCTTTTCAATAAGCATACCCAGCTGTATTCCAAGCGCATCTATTAGGGTTCGCTCTGTAACTAGGAATGGACCTTCATCAGCATGTTGGCACTCCTCTATATAAGTGACTTTAATTAATCCTGCCTCTTCATCATTTATGATAATTGGCGCCTGCAACTTACAGAGATTATCAAAAAATCCTTCGCTTTTCCATTCTTTATTACCTAAAGATAAGCAGACTTCACAAATTTCAGGGAATTGCCAACCTTTAGGAATAATAAACAGAGAACTTACCATTAGTTCATCAAGAGTATCTTTTTTGTTACTGTTTGAAAGTCCTGCCAAATCAAACAAACAGTTGAGCTGTTTATTTTTCTCCGAGAGGTTATTGACAAGTTCTTCAATCCTTTCTTCATAACGGATACGTTCCGTAATATCACGAATAACAGTATATCTCAAATGTTCTCCTTCAATTTCAATATTACTTTCCCAAAGTTCAGTAATGAATATTTCACCATTGCTTTTACAAAAAAGAATTCTATCCAATTTTGAAGAATTATCCTGTGAAATATTTCTCAATTGAATTAAATCTGCATCATTATGAACAAGGTCTTGAATACCAAGTCCAATAAGTTCACCCTCTATCCGGTCGAATAACCTGCAGGCAGCTTCATTGACTTCCAGAATTTCTCCTTCTTTATGTATAATGATGCCTTCTTTTGTCGCTTCTGCAAAAAATTTATACTTGCGATTACTTTCTATAAGCTTGCGTTGTGCTTCTACTGTTTTTGTAATATCTTTAAGTAACTGATACTGATATATTTCACCGTCCATTAAAAGAAAGTCTTCATAGTATTCCGCAATAAAACCCTCCCCATTTGATTTTATCAAAGGCAGCACCATCTTACCAAATTCATTATAATAATAAGGGAATTCAATGCCCTTGGTCTGCATTTCCTGAAAGAGTCTATGCAAAATAAAATTCCTAAGTTGAGCAATATCCAAATCTTGATTATAATCAATTTCAGCTGTTATTCTGCCGATCATGTCAGTTATTTCAAAAGCCAGCGCTTTATCTTTAGGTAGCATAATATTCAATGAATTAAAGCTCTTTACATCTTCTTCATTTAAATGAAAAAGTTCCTGAAATGCTTTATTTGCTTCTTTGAGTATGCCGCCTTTATGTATAGAAATTGCCTCTTGAGTTGTATCGGCAAAGAGTTTGTATTTATTGCTGCTTTCTATCAGATTTAATTGAGCCTCATTCTGTGCCGTAATGTCACGCATGACATCATAGCGCAGCTTTCGTCCTTCAACGTAAAATATGCTTTCACGATATTGCAGATATTGTTTTTTACCGTTGGATTCAGTAAAAAAGATGCCTTCGCTCACTATATTTGACTGGTAAGATGCCTCCAGTTCATTTTTAGTGAGTTGATATTGTTTTATAGTTTCTGGCGTCAGAAGTTCAAAAGTATGCAGACCTATCATCTCTGCTTCAGTCAAGTTATACAGTTCACATGCAGCCCGGTTCACTTCAACAATAATTCCATTATCATGAACAATTATCATTTCATCGGTAATATCAGAGAGTCTTTTGTACTTACTGTGACTTTGTTCCAGTTTGCGCTGCGCCTCTTTTTCCTCTGTGACATCACGAATGACAATATATCGATACTGTTTGCCTTCCAAATCAATTTCATTGCTCCAAAGTTTTATATCCAGTACTTTCCCACTACTGTGATATACTTTGTAAGTATCGTTTCTGTTATTTTCAAAATTGAGCTTATTTTCTTTCCAATTTTGAATGTTTTTGGGGATTTCATCGGAAATTAATAATGAAGTAACAGATTTATCTATTAAATCTTCTTCCTTCCTGCCCAAAATTTCACAGAAGCGTGGGCTGACCTCTACGATAACTCCGTTGTCATGAATAAAAATACCTTCACTGGATCCATTTATCAGGCTTCGATACTTTTCATTACTGTCCAAAAGTTTCTGACGGGCATGCACTTCCTTGCTGATATCTCTGAATACAACACAACGCACCGATTCCCCATCTAAATTTATAGTATTGGCTTTTACAGTTACAAATATCTTTTCCCCATTCTTGGTTTTAAACCACATGATATTTTCATAACTATTTTCGGGGCTATTTTTTAATTGTAAAATTAGATTTTCAATTGCAGGATCATTACCTCTGGCCATGATCTCTGACAATACTTCCTTTCCGACAATTTGATCGGCACTGTAACCGAACATATCGCAAAAAGTTTTGTTAACCTCTATTGTGATATAGTTTTTATGAATCAGAATGGCTTCTGAAGTGTAATCCAGTATTGTCTTGTACTTGTTTTCATTCTTTTGCGGCAGTGTTGGAATATAATCCGGAAGTATTGACAAGACACATTCACAATGCGCCGGCAAGTTGCCATTCCAAACAATATTACCCTGCTCATGCACTGCAGCGTAGCTGCCATTTTTTAGTAAGATCCTGTAGACCAGCGAATAAGAAACTTTTTCTGAAACTGCTTTTTTAATTGCATTGCTTAGATTTTCAAAATCATCTTCGTGCAACCATTTTGAAAAACCTTTTTTTGATTTTGATACAAATTGCTTTCTTTCATACCCAAACGGAAAATCCCCTCCACCCTCCAGTGAAATTAGTATCCAAGGTGCTTCAATCTGTCTTTTGCAGACAAAAAAATTAAAATTTATATCATTTAACAGATCGTATTTTTTCATACAATCGGGATGTTTTATAACATTATGGAATTGTTTATTAAAACTTCACTGTTTTTCTAAAACAAGTTTGTAAAAACTTATACTACATACCTAAATATAAAGCTTTTAAAATATCTTTCTTCCTGCCTGAACAGTTTTTATTTTTTTTACAAAATTTAGGTATTATTCCATTTATATTTTTTTAGGTATTTTTACACTAATAGTATGAAAAATAATTTATTTATACTTTCTTTACTTGCTTTGACATTTTTAACCTGTGAAACAGCCGAGAACAAAAACAGTCAGGTTGCCAATCAGGGACAATTACTTTTCGAAAAAAATTGTACCATATGCCATGGCAAGGACGGTAAGCTGAAGGCATCAGGAGCCTTGGATTTAAGTATTTCAAAACTTTCTCCGGAAGAAACGCTTCTTGCTATCATTAATGGCAGTCCACAGAAAGGAATGCCTGCATATGGAGCCAGATTAAAACAAGAAGAATTGAATCAACTGAGAGATTATGTACAGGGATTAATCGTGAAATAAGTAAAATAAACTTACTTTTGCTGCCTTGACATACTACTTTTAACAACCAAACCAAATCTGACTTTATGTATAATTTTCTTCTGCATGCTCACTCCGGCCTACGTTGGCTTGTGCTTATTTTCCTTGTTGCAGCTGTTGTAAATGCCCTCATAAAAAAAGGCAAGGCTACCGAATACGGCAAATCAGACAAAATGCCTGCATTATTGGGACTTATTTTCTGCCATGTGCAACTTCTACTTGGATTTGTGCTTTATTTTATAAGTCAGAAAGTCAGCTTCCATGATGGTTTCATGAAAGATACTGCTTCCCGTTTCTATGCTGTGGAGCACGTTAGTATGATGGTAATTGCCATTATCCTTATAACAATCGGTTATAGCAAAGCAAAAAAACAAACAGAAATTTCCAAAAAGCATAACACGATTCTGTTCTTCTACGGCATTGGTCTGCTGCTTATCTTAGCCTCAATTCCCTGGCCATTCAGAACAGCATTGGGCGTCACCGGCTGGTTCTAAATACGGTTAGCTTTAGGAATAAAAAAAGAGATTGTCGTTTTAGCGACAATCTCTTTTTTTATTTATAGTTCAGCATTTTCTCCAATTCAACTTTCGCTGCTTCCATGTATAATTTCCGGGTAAGTGATGCCCCTGTTTTTGGAATATAAACCATTTCGGCGTTTAGGAAAGCTGCTGTGCGTATTGCCTGAATTTTCTCTAATCCCTTCCTTTCTCTCTCTGCCTGCAGAAATACTGTTTTTACTTTTATCTTTTTGTGAGGATAAGCCGGGCGGTTTCTCCCGCCATAGATTCTACGGTTTCCGGCAGATCTTTTCAGCCAGGAAAGCTGTGAAAGTTCTTCGTTGAATAATGGTGGCATAGAGCAGAGCAACATACCATTCGCTCTGAAAAGGAACCCAACCTGAGCAGCAAGCATTGCACCTATTCCAAATCCAAAAAAATAACATTCTGTTGGGTGCAGTTCATCAACCAGCTCGTGTACCTTTTGGGTTGCCTCAAGGGTACATTCCAGCAGGCTGTTATGCTTATTCCAATTAACATCGATCATATACACCTCTAAGCCAAGCTTCGAAACGAAGTCGGCTAATATCAAATACTGGGGTTGAGCTGTTTTTTGGCCTTTCTCCGGCAGTATAAAAAGGAAACGGCTGCTCTGTAGCGCTTCTAACATGATCGGATTTTCCATTGCAGCGAGTTTTTACAAGCTGCGCAAGCTCGTCAAAAGATACAAAAAAGTACATCTGCCGCCTAAGAAAGGCAACAGATGTACTGTTAAAATCTTAAACCTATTAGCTATAACTCTTAATTAAAGAGTATTGACATATTTTGTCAATTTGCTTTTCAAGTTGTCCGCTTTGTTTTTGTGGAACTGTCCTTTTTTCGCCAAACGGTCAATCATAGAAGATACCTTAGGTAAAAACTCCTGAGCTTCTTTCTTCTCTTTCAGGCTGCGCAAACGTTTGATGGCAGAACGTGTCGTTTTTTTGTAAAAACGATTATGAAGACGACGCTTTAGCGTTTGACGAATACGTTTTTTGGATGATTTGTGGTTTGCCATGTCAAAATTACTATTGATATGTAATGAATTAATTATCTTTAATGTTACAGGTCGGCAAAGGTATGACTAAAATCCGAAACATCAAATGTTTAATGGTTTTTTTTATTGGAGATTAATAAATATGGGCATTAATCGCAAACAGAAGCATGCATCTATAAGAGGTTTTGCTTTCAGAAGACTACAGTCTTTTTCAATTATTTACCTGAAACCTGGTACAAATTCTGATAATTCGTCTTCTGATAATTCGTCTTCTGACGATCTGAAAATCTGTAAAAAAAGCTGCAAGCCTGTAAGCCGAATTCTGTTCTCCTTGCGGAGCCCTCATCATTTATCTTCGTGCCGAATCACTCCGGACACTTTAGCTGCCTACCCTCCGGCATCGGGCGAGCAACCCTTACCATTCCCTTTCGGGTCCGGATACCGGTATACATGGCATTTCAACCCGCGGGGTTTATCCCTGATGTATGTTTCCATACATAGTGTGCGCTCTTACCGCACATTTTCACCCTTACCCCGTTACGAATACCGTGGCGGTAATTTTCTGTGACACTTGCCGTGATATCGGCCTTGCGTACGATACCCCCATCAGTTAGATGGCGCGATGCTCTGCGTTGTTCGGACTTTCCTCCCCTACCTTCAGGCAGAAGCGATGAAGCAGCTTGCAGCAGCTCTTTTATATTCTAATTCAACTTTTTTTAAAATCTATTGTCTTGCGATCTTACTAATGTAAATCTTATTAATGACGGTCTTTAGCTAAAAAGACTGATTCTAAATAACTAATAATTTGCAAATATCGACAACATATACCATCAAACAAGCATTTTATAGATAATTTCACAAAGAATTGTTAAAAATTACGTCAATTTTTGATAATTTTACCCCGTAAGTTGCCTTTTATGAGCACTATCAAAAAACTTTAAGCATTCATTTTAAAGGAATTGAATCATAAAAAAGGACTTTCACCAAACAGTTTTTACAAAATTTTAAAACCATTATCAAACAAAAAAATTTTACGCATGAAATGGTTAGTTAATTTTCTTACCTCTTCTTTGGGTCGGAAAGTCATCATGAGTCTTACCGGTTTATTTTTATGTACCTTCTTGGTGGTGCACATGATAGGCAACCTTAAACTCTTTGCTGACAGTGATGGTCATAAATTCAACGAATATGCTGAATTCATGGCAACAAATCCGCTCATTAAAACCGTATCATACGGTTTGTATTTCTTTATTATACTGCATGCTGTTCAGGGCTTGCTTATTTATGCTTCAAACAGAGCAGCTGTAGGCGGCGGTCGTCGCTATGCCGGCAAACAGGTTGCGCCTACCGAGGCTCGTGCTGCTGCCCGCAACATGGCTATGCTTGGCACACTTATTTTGGCCTTTCTTCTTCTGCACATGTGGCAGTTTTGGTTCAAAGCCAAATTTGGCGGTCTTGCAGTTGAGGGAGACCTCTTCAATGAAGTAAAAATTGCATTTGCAGAACCATGGGTTGTTATTGTTTATCTGCTTGGCCTTGTTGCTTTGGCGATGCACCTGCTCCACGGTTTTCAGAGTGCTTTCCAGACTTTGGGTCTGAATCACCCCAAATACACCCCATTAATTAAGGGATTAGGTTGGGCTTATTCTATCCTGGTTCCACTGGGTTTTGCCACTATGCCTATCTACTTCTATGTAATGGCATTCAATGGTTAATTTGTGTTGAATTTGAAATATCTAATGCAATGAATAGATTTGCTTTTATGATATTTCCGATAATCTAAAATCCAATAATCTGATAATCTAATCATAAGTTATGAAAAAATTAGATTCCAAAATACCTCCCGGCCCAATAGCCGAAAAATGGTCAAAATACCGCTCAACAATGCCATTGGTAGCCCCTCACAACAAACTTCGTATGGAAGTAATTGTTGTAGGAACCGGATTAGCAGGTGCTTCCGCTGCAGCTACACTTGGTGAGCTTGGCTATAATGTAAAATGCTTTACCTTCCATGACAGTCCGCGCCGTGCGCACTCTATAGCTGCTCAAGGCGGTATTAATGCCGCAAAAAATTATAGAAATGATGGTGACAGTGTCTTTCGTCTTTTCTACGATACGATCAAAGGCGGTGACTACCGTGCACGCGAAGCCAACGTACACCGTTTGGCCGAGGTTTCAGGAAATATTATTGACCAGTGTGTAGCTCAGGGAGTTCCATTCGCCCGTGAATACGGCGGATTGCTCGATACCCGCTCTTTTGGCGGTACTCAGGTACAACGTACGTTCTATGCAGCGGGCCAGACAGGTCAGCAGCTGCTTTTGGGCGCCTATAGTGCACTCTCCCGCCAAATTTCTTTAGGCTCGGTAAAAATGTACAACCGCCACGAAATGCTCGACCTCGTTATTATCGACGGAAAAGCACGCGGTATTATTGCCCGCAATCTCATCAGCGGTAAACTAGAGCGCCATGGTGCTCATGCAGTTGTTCTAGCTACAGGCGGCTATGGCAATGTTTACTATCTTTCTACCAATGCAATGGGCTCCAACGTATCGGCTGCATGGCAGGTTCACCGTCGTGGTGCTTATTTTGCCAATCCTTGCTTTTGCCAAATCCACCCTACCTGTATTCCGGTATCGGGCGACTATCAGTCAAAATTGACGCTGATGTCCGAGTCACTCCGTAATGACGGTCGTGTTTGGATTCCAAAAAATATCGAAGATGTTCAGGCAATTCGTGCCGGCAAACTTAAACCAACTGATTTGGGTGAAGACAGTCGCGATTACTATCTCGAGCGTATCTATCCTGCTTTTGGAAACCTGGTTCCACGCGACGTAGCTTCACGTGCTGCTAAATATGTAACCGACGAAGGACGTGGTGTAGGTTCAAGCGGCTTGGCCGTTTATCTCGACTTCTCCACAAACCTTATGCGTTATGGGCGTTCTGTTGCCACTTCTAAAAATCAGGATAATGCTTCAGATTCTCAAATATATCAATGGGGCAAGGAAGTTATTCAAAACAAGTACGGTAACCTTTTCGAAATGTACGAGAAAATTACCGGCGAAGATCCTTACAAAACACCAATGCGTATCTATCCGGCTATCCACTATACAATGGGCGGTCTTTGGGTAGATTATAACCTGCAAACATCTATCCCCGGTCTTTTCGCACTGGGTGAGTCAAACTTCTCCGATCACGGTGCTAACCGCTTGGGTGCTTCTGCACTGATGCAGGGTTTGGCCGATGGCTACTTTGTAATTCCTTATACAATAGGTACTTATATGGCTGACGAAATTCGTACGCCAAAAATTGATACCAGTGCAAAAGAATTTGAACAAACAGAAAAAGAAGTTGAAGCACGCATCAACCTTCTCCTCAACATCAAAGGAAACCGTTCAGTAGAATCTTACCATCGTGAATTGGGTGTGGATATTATGTGGCAATATTGCGGTATGGCCCGCAACGAGCCCGGTCTGCTCAAAGCCCGCGATCTGGTACGTAAACTCCGTGATGATTTCTGGAAAAATGTTTATGTTTCGGGTACTGCGGATGAGTACAATCCTGAATTGGAAAAAGCATTGCGCGTAGCCGACTTTATGGAATTAGCCGAACTGATGATCGTAGATGCACTCACCCGCGAAGAGTCCTGCGGCGGTCACTTCCGCGAAGAATATCAGGAAGAAGGCGGCGAGACCAAACGCGATGATGAAAACTTCATGTATGTAGCTGCTTGGGAATTCAAAGGTGTCGGCAACGAACCGGAATTGCACAAAGAGGAGTTGAAATATGAAGAAATCAAAATTGCAGCACGTAATTATAAATAGTATCAGGTAGCAAGTATCAGGTAGCAAGACAAAATCCTGATACCTGATACTTGATTCCTGCTACCAATATTAATCTAACAATCTTAAACTCACAATATCATGGCTCACGACGAAATTAGCCTGACCCTTAAAGTCTGGAGACAAAAAGGGCCCAATAAATCGGGAAATTTTGAGACCCATAGCGTCAAAATCAATACACACATGTCTTTTTTGGAGATGTTGGATGTATTGAATGAGCAGCTTATTATGCAGAAAAAAGAACCCGTAGCATTCGAACACGACTGCCGCGAGGGTATCTGCGGATCCTGCAGCTTGGTTATCAATGGTCGCCCGCATGGTCCAATGCAGGGCACAACAACCTGTCAATTGCACATGCGCCACTTCCAGGATGGCGAAACAATCTATATTGAACCATACCGCGCAAAAGCTTTCCCGGTTATCAAAGACCTGGTAGTTGACCGTTCGGCATTTGACCGCATCATTCAGTCAGGCGGCTATGTATCTGTCAACACCGGTGGTGTACCTGATGGAAATGCTATTGCCATCGAGATGATTACAGCTAAGCGCGCTTTTGAAGCTGCTACCTGTATCGGTTGCGGTGCCTGTGTAGCAGCCTGTCCAAATGCCTCGGCTATGCTCTTCACTTCTGCCAAAGTTTCTCAGCTTTCTCTGTTGCCGCAAGGTCGTCAAGAGGCTAATCAACGCGTACTGAACATGGTAACTCAAATGGATAACGAAGGATTTGGCCTTTGTTCCAATGTAGGTGCCTGTGAGGCTGAATGTCCAAAAGGTATCAGTTTGGATAATATCGCCATTATGAACCGCGAGTATATCGGTGCAAGCTTCATTTCCAGAAGACTTGCTAATAAGTAACCTGAGATTTTATCTCAAAAATATCAAAACCCGCTTTCCAAAAGGAGGCGGGTTTTTGTTTTTTTAAAATTCTTTATTATTTTTTATCTGTCAAGTTTTTTATTAAATCCTTTAGAAATTGATTCTAACCTATAAAAGAAAAATCACCCAAACAACAGATATTTTACATAAATAAGTGCTATTTTTGTGTAAATAATCACAAAAAACGTACTTATTTATGAGAAGGATTGTGGAGAGTCAATTATTGGTCTGGAAAAATAAAAGCTATCGCCTTCCATTAATTTTGCAGGGAGCAAGGCAGGTAGGTAAAACCTGGTTGATGAAATGGCTGGGAGAGAATCATTTTAAGGCTTTTGCATATTTCAACTTTGATGAAAGACCTGAGTTAAAAGATTTTTTCGAAAAAAATAAAGACGTGGATCAGATTCTTGATTCATTGTCAATTACTTCTGGAATCTCCATTACGGCAGAAACGCTTATAATTTTTGATGAGTTGCAGGAATGTCCTCATGCTTTAAACGCATTGAAGTATTTTGCAGAAAAAAAACCTGAGATAGCTGTGATTTGTGCCGGTTCTTTATTGGGGCTCCTTTTACATTCGGGACATTCCTTCCCGGTTGGCAAAGTAGCGTTTTTAAATATTTACCCCATGACTTTCAGAGAAGTATTACCTTATTGGGATGAAAAATCGGCCAACTACCTAGAACAAATTAAGAAAATTGAAGCAGTACCTGATTTTTTCTCAAACAATCTAAGTAACTTATTCAAGAAATACATGATTAGTGGTGGGTTGCCTGCAGTTGTAAACCTGGTAAATGCCACTAACTCTTTTTCAGAAGTTGATTATTTGCTTGACAGTATCATTTTGTCTTATAAGGGTGATTTTGCCAAACATCCTATTATGAGTGACATTGCCAAAATAGCACAGGTTTTTGATTCATTGCCTGCACAATTATCAAGAGAGAATAAAAAATTTGTATATCAGTTGCTGCGTCAGGGGGCAAGAGCAAGGGAATATGAGGATGCCATTCAATGGCTTCTTCGAGCCGGATTGGTTCATCAGGTAAAACGCTGCTTAAAACCGGCAATTCCATTATCAGCCTACGATGATTTTAATGCATTTAAATTGTATGTTTTTGATGTTGGTGTTATTAGGAAAATGTCAAAACTTTCTCCCTCTGCCTATTCGGAGGGTAATCGTTTATTTACTGAATTTAAAGGAGCACTTACCGAGAATTATATTCTTCAAAGTTTAATGTCTCAATTTAACGACACGACAAGATACTGGAATTCGGAAAGTACAGCAGAGGTTGATTTTATATTGCAATATGAAAATGATATAATACCAATAGAAGTTAAGAGCGAAGAAAATATAAAAAGCAGGAGTCTTAGCTTGTATGCTCAAAAGTTCAATCCAAAACTCAGGATACGTTATTCATTGAAGAATCTGGACTACAGAGATGGTCTACTGAATATTCCGCATTATTTATCTGACTATACAAAAGAATTGCTGGATATAGCACTCAACAGTGAGGCAAAGTGAAATCTTTATAGTAGATTTAATTCCTTTTATTTATAAATAAGTAAGACAAATGTGATTTTTTACACATAACACGTACTTATTTTTGTCTTTGCTATTTCAATATCCGAATTGAGGGATCGGCACTCAGTACGGTTTAGTCGGGAAGCAAAGCGATGAAAATCAACGTCAAAGAAATATGCAGGCTGCAAAATCACAATTAAAAAGATATCTTTCAAAAGATGCAGAACTTCAATCGCTCAAAAGACTTGCTAATAAGTAATCATAGATTTTTCTGAAAAATATCAAAACCCGCTTTCCGAAAGGAGGCGGGTTTTTGTTTTTTATTTAGAAATAGGTTAACAGTTTATTGATTTTAGGATAGCTCCTAAACCAATTTATTCCGATAAGGTCCTCCCTCAAAAGTAGCAAAGAAATTATCCAACAGCGAAAAGAAATGTTTTTTATTCTCCTCCATATATTCGGCGGAAAGTTCTCTAACCTCCGCAGGCGCCTGACTGTAAGGGCCGTCGCCGCATTCGCCGCAGGTTTTATCTTTTTCGAGAAAAAGGTCTAAAACTGCTTCGTTCACTTCCGGATGAAACTGAACTGCGAGAATATTATCGCCAACGGTGTAAGCCTGATGCGAACTGATACCTGTGCTTGCCCAAAGAGTAGCTCCCTCAGGAAGATCAAAAACATCACCATGCCAATTAAAAAGATAAGGCAGCGGCGGAAAATCGGAGAAGATACCGGTATTACGAACTTGAACCTCCCACCAGCCAATTTCTTTATGGTCATTTTTATGCACTTTGGCACCCAATACATCGGAGATGAGCTGTCCGCCCAAGCAAATACCAAAAACTTTTTTCTTGGCATCTATAAAAGCCTTTATTAGCCTTTTGCTTTCTTTCAGAAAAGGAAACTCCGCTTCCTCATAAATATTCATGGAGCCGCCCAATATAATCAAACCGTCGGCCCCATCGGGTACTGGCATAAAAAATCCGTCTTTATAAAGTTCAATGCCGGTCAGTTCAATATTTCTGCTATCTGCCCATGCTGTTAGTGAACCCGGAGGTACTGTCTCTTCGTGCTGTATATAATACAATTTCATAATATCGGAGTTTAGTTTGATAGATGAATTTCTACAAATTTAGTATTAATCTCAGGAGCAAAAAATGAGATTTTTCAGTTTATCTCGGAATCAAGCGATGATTATGTCATAGAATTGAATTGCTGACTTAAAAAAACACTAAAAATTATGGGCCGCAGGGAACGTTTCAGAATGGCAGAGGCAGCGGCAGCGTTACTTTAATCGTAAATAAATAATAATATATCAACAAAAAGGCCGCTTCCCAGAAAGAGAAGCGGCCAAAATATTCTAAAATTTAAATTGATTACTCAATATTAAATTAGTTTACATCCCACCACAATTTGCTGTCCTGATTATCAGAACCGCCAAGTTTAGTTACACCTGCAGAATAACTGTCGGCATTAAGTGTCTGTTCATCGAGCGGGTAGCTCATACGGTTTGGAATACCTGAGCCGTCCAAAGTACCGCCGGCAGGCAGTTGAAGAATTCCGAAATCCAGTCTTCTCCATTCAGCCCAACCCTGAATTCCCTGCATATAGAGAGCAATCCATTTTTGGCGGCCAATAACCTGTTTCCAGGTTTCGCCATTACCGATAAGGGTTGCATAATCTACAGTCGCAGAAGCGATATAGTCGCTGATATCAGTTGCATCATAAGAACCGTCATTCCAATAATCCATAGATGCAGAGATTCCTGCATTGTAGTGATCGGCAGCAGAACCTGAAACAGACCAGCCGCGGGCAGCAGCTTCAGCCAACATGAATTCTACCTGTGCATAGTCAAGGTAAATTCCCGGCGCATCATTTGCTAAAACAGCAGCACCACGTTGAGAAACATCATCATTGGGTGTCAATGCAGCATCAGCCTCGGTAAGACCATAAACTTCACCTACAAAATTACCACTGTTTAAAGCAGGGGCAAAGAAAACCCCGATACGCGGATCAGCCAGTGCATTCAGCTTATCAACCATGATATTGCTTGCAGCAAAGTCATTGCGGGTAATGAAGTCTTCTGCCAATGGGTTGATATTTGGCAAAGCACCCAAGTAACGGAACAATGCATTGTCAGCATTTGAAGTAAAACCACCTGTTGAAGCTTCAACAAAAGCAGTCTGCGCCTCTGAAGCACGGTTTGTATCTGACATACGAAGAGCTACACGCATTTTGAGGGAATTCGCAAATTTTTTCCATTTGCTCATATCTCCTTCATAAATAACATCACCCTGAACAGAGTTGTCCGATTCGTCTATAAGAGCAATTGCCTCATTAAGCATCGCCAAAAGGCCAACATATACCTCTTCCTGTGTATCGTAAGCCGGACTTGGGAATTCTGACCCGCGTAAAGCCTGTGAAAAAGGAATTGGTCCCCAACAGTCGGTCATGTTCTGGTACAACCAAGCCTGCAATACCTTAGCAATTGCAATCTGGTTTTCATTTTTACCGTAACCCACATAGTCTGCTTTAGTGGCACCTTCATTCAGGCGAATAATTTCCTGTAAGTCTGCCAAAGAAACAGCATAAAAATCACGCCAGTAGCTATTGGTAATTTCCAAACGGAACTGATAACGGGATTCGTTTGAATATTGATTGGAAGCCCAGTATTGAGACAACTGATTTCCGCTACGTCCATTGAACCACTCGTCCCAGGTAAGATCCATCATGGTCTTTTGAGCATTGGTCAACAGATAAGAAGTTGAAGTTTTGGTTGAAGTATTTGGATCTTTATTGATCTCTTCAAATCGTTTGTTACAAGCGGTAAAACCGAGTGAAAGACTCAATCCTACTGTTGCAAACAAAACCGATTTCTTAATTGATATCATTTTCATAATTCACCGATTTTTGATGATTAAAATTTAACGTTCAGATTGATACCTATTGATCTCTCAGTTGGCAATTGGCCACCTTCAAAACCTTGGATGTTGCCTGAGCTGATTGCCGCTTCAGGATCAACATTTGGAATGTTTTTGGAAAGAATAGCCAGGTTACGGCCTACCAAAGAAAGAGAAAGGTCTCTGAATGGAGATTTTTCTATCATTTTGTTAGGGAAAGTATAGGTAAGACGGGCTTCTCTAAATTTCAGATAGCTTGCATCGTATACATCTACACGGTTGATGTTGTAACCCTGATTCACAAAGAAATGTGTCTGAGCGTCAATAACAGTTGTATTTGTGGAACCGTCTGAGGTATAATTTCCGTCAGCATCAAGAACATAGTCACCTGCACCGTCTTTGGCTACATTTACACCTTCGACAACGATACCCTGATCACGGATATTATCAGTTGTTCCGTTGATGGTTGTTTCCGTAACTGTTTCCTGCAAAGTACCGGAGTATTTACCCCATGTATTGCTAAGAGAGAAGAGGCTACCGCCTTTTTGGAAGTCCATCAATACAAAAAGAGAGAATCCTTTGTAGCTAAGACTGGTAGAAACACCGCCTGTAAAATCGGCCAAAACAGAACCGAGAGCTTTAACCTCACTTGCGAGATATACCCCGTCTTCAACAATTTTGTTACCGTCGGCATCATAAACAAAATCTGTACCCATGATAGTACCATATTTTTCGCCAACTCTTGCTTCAAGTGCTACGCCAAACAGTGAAGTAAGGCGGATGCTTTCAGTACCGGTGAACAATTCGAGAACTTTGTTGCTGTTTTTAGCAAAATTGAAGTTGACATCCCATTTGAAGTCTTTGGTTTTAACAACAGTACCACGCAACATCACTTCAATACCCTGATTGGATACTTTACCTGCATTCAGCGCGCGGGAGGTATAACCAGTAGCGCCTGACTGAGATACATTAAAGATTTGATCTCTTGTAACATTGTTGTAATAAGTAAAGTCAACACCGATTCGGTCTTTCAGGAAGCGAAGATCCATACCAAACTCAAAACTTCTTGTAATCTCAGGGCGGAGATTAGCGTTAAGCAATGCATTTGGCACTGTAGAACGGCCGGAGAAACCGAAGTTTGCGTTGGTAGAATAAGTTGTATTCAACTGGTAAGGAGAGGTTCCTTTACCAACTATCGCAAAACCTCCACGAATTTTTCCAAAAGAAAGAAAATCGTTTTGTGGAATCAGTTCTGTGAATACAAAGCTTAAGTTGGCAGAATAATAATCATACACATTTTTACCAATTGGTAAAGTGGAGTTAAAATCAGTACGATTGGTCAAATCAAGATAGAGATAATCTTTATAACCGATTGTAGCCTGTTGGAAAATAGAAAACACTTCAAATAATGAAGTAAAGTCATCTACTGCCAATTGAGAAGCAGAATTGCTCAAATTGTATAGTCCGGGTGTATTCAGACCACCTTGAGTAGCAGCATAGTTGCGGTTGTAAATATTGCGGCGGAAGTTGACACCGGCCAAAGCAGTTACAGAGAAATCTTTACCAAAACGCTTGTTGAAATTCAACATTGCATCGTAGTTGCTTTCGCGTACAAAACGCACGTCTTCACTGTATTTAGGAAGATTAACACCGCCTACAGCGACCCATTCTTCACGTCTGTCAGTGTAGAAGTCAGTCATTGCACGACCTGTCAATGAGAACATTTCGTTGAATTTGTAAGTAAGTCCGAGATTACCAAACATACGATCACGACGGTCTTTTTGTCCGTTTTCGAAACGATCCCAGAAAGGATTGTTCCAATAGAGAGGAGAACCATCGGTTTCGCTGTTGCGATTCCAAGTTCTTTGTGTTCCGTCTGGATTGATATAATCACGTAGTTCATCCATATTCAACTGACGCTGAAACCACTGATTGAACATAGACATTACAGATTCTCCATAACCGGTCATTGGGCGACCAAGTGCAGATGATGAAACAAAATTGGCAGCAGCATTTACAGAGAGTTTATCACTCAGGTTCATACTCCCGTTGAAAGACACATTATCTCTGGAGAGTTTAGAGTTTTCCTGAGTACCTTTCTGTTGGGTATTAGTATAGCTCATACGGAAAGAACCTTTGCTATTGGCACCGCCCAAGGAAACGCTATTGGCAGCGGTAATTCCGGTACGGAAAAAGTCCTTCACGTTATTGGGGTTTGCCTCCCAAGGAGCAAGTTTATTGTAATGCTCAGTATCCCATTGATCATAAGAGTTCCAATGTCTGACCATCTGACCTTCGAGGGCAGGGCCCCAGCTGCCGTCATAATCAAACTGAACAGTCTCTTGAGTACTGTCGAGCTGACTTGGCAGGAAAAAAGGACCTGCACCGCCACCATACATATTTTGGTAAGTAGGGAAAATATAGGCCTGATTGAACTGAAGTGATGAGTTTATTGTAACTCCAATCGGTGCATTTTTGGCGCTCATCGATTTACCTTTTTTAGTGGTAATGAGGATAACACCGTTAGCGGCACGTTCACCGTATAGTGCAGCTGCAGTAGGGCCTTTCAGCACGTTTATACTTTCGATGTCATCAGGACTGAGATCCTGAATGGCATTACCATAGTCATATCCTCCGCCGCCACGAGCCTGATCGGTTGTGGTAAAATTGGAATTATCAACCGGAACTCCGTCTACAACGAAAAGCGGCTGATTGTTTCCTGTCAGTGAATTTGCACCACGTATAGTAATACGTGAAGAACCGCCAAGATTGGAAGAACCGGTGATTTGTACACCTGCAATTTTACCCTGCAGCGAGTTCACGAGGTTTACCTCACGGGCCTTATCAAGCTGATCGCCCGATACTTCCTGAGTTGCATAACCCAATGATTTTTCTTCGCGGGAGATACCGAGAGCAGTCACAACTACTTCGCTTGCATCAACACCTTCTATCATGACAACGTCAATGACAGATTGTCCCTCGATGTCGATTTCCTGTGAGGAATAACCGACATAACTGAATTGAAGGATTTTGAAACCTTCAGGTACTTCCAATTCATAGGAACCTTCCATGTCTGTGGTTGCACCTATTACAGGCAAAGCTCCTTTTACAATAATATTGGCCCCGATAAGCGGATCTCCTGCTTCAGATGTTACCTTGCCCGTAATCTTTGTCTGGGCAAAAACGGTACTCACTGTGAACAGAAGTGCCAAAGCAATTAAATTAAGGTACTTCATAGTGAAAAAAATTTTTGTTAAAAAATGACTAGTTAGTGTGTAAATGTAAGATTATAAAATGTACTGCAGTAGTTTTATTTAACAATTTTTTAATATCCAATCTTATAGCTTTATCTTACCAAACAGTTGTTTTATAATTCTATACCCCTTCTAATCCATTTCAAATCAACATATTTAATAAACTATAATTATTATAAAAGTCTAATTATCATTTATTTTTATCAGGTTTTATTAATAAAAACTTAACAAAACACGTTAAAGCAGAGGTTCGGATACCAAGATTCTATAAAGAAAGCGCAACTCTCTAATTCGAAAGAATTGCACTTAAAATATAAATTGATCAGTATAATTATCCGTTCAGTTTTCTGAAATAGTCAACCGTCATTTCAAGACCTACCCAAAAATCGAATTTTGGATCATAACCCAAAAGACGCTCAGCCTTTGATATATCGGCCTGAGAGTCGCGAATATCACCTTCGCGTGCTTCTCGCATGATCGGTTTTTTATCAATACCAACAGCCTTTCTGATGCCCTCGAACAGTTGCAGCAGATCGTAGCGACCGCCACAGCCGACATTATAAACCTGATTCAGTGCAGCCGGATTTTGGGTAAACATGGCTTTAACGTTGATTTGTACTACATTTTCCACAAAGGTAAAGTCGCGGGTCTGTCCGCCGTCGCCATTGATATATACAGGTTTATTGTTCAGACAGGCATCGATAAAAAGCGGAATAACTGCTGCATAAGCACCCTCCGGACTCTGACGGGGGCCAAAAACATTGAAATAGCGAAAGCCTATAAACTCCATTCCATAAAGGGTTCCGAAATTATGGGCAAAAAGCTCATTGCTGTATTTGGTAATGGCATAGGGCGAAAGCGGTGTGCCGATTCGTTCTTCGCGCTTTGGCAGATTGGGTTCATCTCCGTAAACAGAGGAGGAAGAAGCATAAACAAAGCGTTTTATGCCGTTGGTATTGGCAGCATGTACCATGTTTACAAATCCGGTGACATTGTGCAGGGTGGTCAGCTGCGGTTCTTTTACCGAACGGGGTACAGAGCCCAGTGCCGCCTGATGACAGACAACATCCATCCCTTCGCAGGCACGCATACAATCCTCAATTTTACTGATATCGCCTTCCATAAATTCGAAAGCGGGCTGCGACATAAAATCCTCCAGATTTTCACGGAAACCCGTAAGGAGATTATCCAAAACCCTTACTTTTTTAGCGCCGAATTTCAGAAGATATTCTGCGATGTTGGAACCTATAAATCCGGCAGCGCCGGTGATAAGAATAGATTTATTGCTGAGATCAGTTAGACCGTGATAGGATTCGTTGTACATAATTTTATTGACCCGGATTTATCCGATTAAGATTTTCTCTGTGAGAGAATTGCAGCAGAATGGGTACAAAGGTAGGAACATTATCAAAATTTTCAAAGGGATTTAGCTGTTGGGATAGCTACCTCCTGAAATTGCCGATTCATCTTAATGATGAGGTAAAGGCCGCCCGGGCCCAAAATAAGCCCTATTATCAAAAATGTAATAACCAATCCCTGGTCTGCTTCCCTTCCGACAGACCATAAATAAAACCGGACAAAATCAGGCCAAAGCCCAGAATCATCAGGATAGCTGTGATTAAAATTTTCAGTAGTATATTCATCACTTATACCTGTTTGGGTACAAATTCCAAACAGACGGAATTGATACAATAGCGCAGACCACTGGGTTTGGGCCCGTCATTAAAGATATGGCCAAGATGGCTGTCGCAGGCCGGACAAAGCAGTTCTATGCGGGTCATGCCATGGCTTTTGTCTATATGTTGTTTTATATCTGCCGTTTCCAACTCTCCCCAAAAGGAGGGCCAGCCGCAGCCGGAGTGAAACTTGTGGGTAGATTCGAAAAGCGGATGTCCGCAGGCGCGGCATTTGTAGCTTCCTTCCTCCTCGTGATCGGTATATTTTCCTATAAAAGGACGCTCAGTGCCTGCCTCACGCAGCACTTTGTACTCAAGTTCGTTTAGTTCGAGGCGCCATTCGGCATCTGTTTTTTGTATTTTTTTCATAATAAATAAAGTATCAGGTAGTATGTATCAGGTATCAGGACTTAATTAGGATGAAAGATTGGGACTTTAACAGAATATTATCACGGAAATTATCATTAAAAAGTTAAATTAAAAGTATTAAAAGTATTTAAATCTTCTTAATACAATTTTTTTGGGTGTAAAATTAAAGTATTCAATTTTTTTAACCCAATTCCCTCTTTTGTCATATTCATA